>JALWCU010000328.1 GCA_027015275.1 Bacteroidales bacterium
ATCATATCGCATGCCGAAACATACACAAAACTAATAAGATTAGGATTGTCTTCATAAGCATTACAAACAGAATCAAGATAGCTATTACTCAAGAGCAAACCATAATACTTGCCCCATGAGCCAAAGCCGACAATATCCATGGATGGACTGAGCAGAGACAGCCTATGATAAACAGTAGCAAATAAATCATTTATCGCAGATATGGCGTCTGACTGATTAAACGTCAAGTTCTCAGCCACATACCGGCAATGTAATCCAGCCTGCACTGCTCGTTGGTCTGGATATTTGCCTGTAAAAAATTTATTTATGTGATGTTCCTTGTGGGTAAGCTTATGCACCTGATTCATATAACGGCAATGCATAGTCGCAGCATTGCTCAGTCTCTGGTCTTGTTTCAGCTCTATAAGTCCTGCCTTGCGTCTGAGTTCATTCAAATAATCAACAGGGGGTTGGGCAAGATTGAGATATGAGCATAACGACAAAAAAAGTAAAAGCAGGTATTTTTGCATTGTCCATGCTATATCGTTTTTTCATAGATAAAATAAAAAAAATATCATTGAATAAAAATACTTAGCTCATATCCATTACCAAATTGTAGTGTGGCGCTCTGACCTTTCTTGCCCTGCAAATGGACATGCAAAAGAATTAAATTATCATACGAAAAGCTAAAGCTATCGGTGCTATAATTTACATTGACTTGATTAAAATTACGGTCTCTGCATGACTGCGGAACAATCAACACATCCAAGTCATGACTACCCGGCGAGAGAAATATTTTTTTCTTTCCGCTTACTTCCACCAATCCTGGCATGGATAGCGTTGTAAAAGACCAAGTATAGGTCTTGGTTCCTGTATTATCCCTGTATTTGACAACAGCCCTATAAGTCTGGCCCCAGCCGAGTATATGCCGCGGGATAAGGGCAAATTGATATGGTTTGAGCTTGTGATTCGGATCATTTCGTGAATTAAGTAAAATGCAGCTTACCAAATCATTATGGCTATCATATAGCTTGAATGACAGAACTTTTATATTGCTGTGATAATAAGGGTTAAATGCAATGGTTACAGGGTAGCCCATGATATGACACGAAGGCACAGGATTGGGCGTTTCCTCTGATGAATACAAGCCAACGTTTTCCTGACCTTGAAAAGGAAAGACTACAATGTCTTTATTCTTGCTCATTACACTGTTGAGCGCAGCAGTATATTTATCGCGTGGCAATTTAATATCCTCGTCAGCACAAACTTGATTGTAATATGCGCCCATGTAATCATGAAAGTCTTTGTACTGCCTACAAAGCTCACAAATATGACTATTACCCAACAAAAAAGTATAATAATTACCTGCTTGACCTTGGCCTGCTTCATCATGATCCAGGCTCAATAATGATAAACGGTGATAAACTACTGACAGCAAGCCATCTACAGCATGCTTATATCCAGACTCATTATAAGCAATATCTTCCTCAACAAAACGGTTATTATACCCTGCTCGAATAGCCTTTTCTGCTGGCCGCTGCGCATAAAATTTTGGTTTAAAGGGTTTCTCTATATGCGTCAAGGTTTTATTTGCCTGCATATATTCGCTATGCTTCTGCGCAGCCAAGGTCAAATACGAATTATATCGAAAACTAATCAGTCCCGCCCGCTGTCGAAAACTATTCAAATAGTCAAGAGCCTGGGCATCGTCTAAAATTGGTAAACACAGGAACAGAAATAAGTAAACAAAATACTTTGCCATTGCTATAGACTTGTTTTACTCAAAGCTAATAAAATCTGATAAAAAGAGACAATGGCAAAACCATATAAAACCTTGCTTTCTACTAATAATCAAACAGTTTCTCGACTAATCTTTTTCCTCTGTTTTCTTGCTACGCAGTGCTGCCAGTGAAAACCCTATAATCAAAAGAATAGCGAACACAACTACCAAAACAATAAAGATAATGCCAACAATTTTCATCACTGAACAGTATTTGAAGGATTTTTTAGGAAAGCAATATACAAATAAAAATTGTCTTCAGACTGCTTATTGTCCGAAGTCGTATCTGTAGAATTTATGTTCCGCAGTCTCTCGGTGTATTTTTCTATGTAATAGTTTGCGAGCCGCTCTATTCGTTCTTTGTCTTTACTGGCTGCTAAAATGACGACTTTAAGTACATCCGAAAAATCTATAATCTCCTGACCATCATCCGAATATCCTATTCTAAAATAAGCCTGTCTGTTTTGCTTGATCAGCCTATTAATTTTTCGTGTCAAACATTGTTTACTTCTCACGAAATCTGTTTTGTCAAGGTTTACCACCTTACTAACGTCTATCAGATTGGGATTAAAATCTTCTTCGCTGTGAATATTAAACAACTTTCTAAAAGCTGGATTATCAGGTTTCTCAATTATAAAATCTACCATAACTCGTCTTTAATGGGTTTTGAGCACGCAATTTTAATAAAACCATTACCAAATTCTATATCAAAAAAATCAATGATATTCATGTTTTTGAGTGGAAAAATGTCTATAGATTATCATAAAATAATGTTCACAAACTACAAATATCTGTATGTAATGCCATAAAAATTACTTTATGACTCCCCATTATAAATATCAAGTGCTTTATCCAAAGCCCTTGTGCTTCTAATAGATAGAATTGCTGCTACAGCATATTGAATAATACTAAACAACAGTTGCACTAAGGCCAGTGATGTCAATCCTTTTATCTTAAGCAACACAGCTATTGTGAGAAATGCTGTACCAAAAACACCTAATAAAGCGGCAAACCAGCTAAGCATTTTATATAATTTAACCCACTCATTTGCAGAATTGTTGCCAGCAAGTATAGCAAAAAATTTCTTTTTGCTAATAGGAGAGCCATTGAGGAAATACTGCGTAATACGTCGCCCATGACGTATAGACAGACGTCCACTTTTCACTGATATGTTATTTTTGTCATCATCCTGCACCATACTAATTAATTAACATCATGTTATAAAATTTGCTTAAGTCTCGGCTAATTTAATGCAAGAGAGGGCTACCACTCAGCAAAAAGCTGCCCCGTTGAGAATCTATCTAACGAAGCAGCTCTGAGAATGTACATCAAAAAGACAAATACGCAGAACCATTAGGCCCCTGGTGGCGGAGGAGGTGGAGGTGGCGTGGCACCAAATAACCTACTAATTTCAGGGACCTGCGCAGCAGGCATCCAATTTGGTAAACCCTGCTTCCATACATAAGTCTGCTGGGATATCTGTCCGGCAGAGACCATCTGTTGCAACTGCTCCATGGTAAAAGGCCCAGCCTGTTGCCCACCTTGTGCCACATAATACTGCGGTGCCGGTGGTGGCGGAACACCTGGAGCTGCCGCTGGTCGTGCAGCCGTCTGTTGATTCATCATCATCTGCATCATAGCCATGCCCATCATACCTTCCACACCGCCAGTAACATTACCACTCTTAGCAGCATCTCCCATTGCTTCGGCCATTTTAAATTGCTGATATTTACCCATATCTCCGAGCATATTCATGCCTGCACGTTCGTTAAATCTCTTCTGTAATTCTTCGGGCAAATTAATACTGCTAATCAAAAACTTATGAATCTTAAGTCCATATTCAATGAATTCTTCCTGTAGCTTTTGCTGTACAAAATCTGATAATTTTTTATAATTAGTCGAATAATCAGGAAGTGATAGCCCACTCTGGCCCACAGATGAAATAAAACGCGTTATTATCATACCTCTTAGCTCACCTATAATATCATCAGTGGTCATATCCGGCTGCGCACCAACGAATTTTTTATAAAATTTAGGTGCTTCGGCTACCTGAAAACTAAATATACCAAAGGCACGCAAACTAATCTGCCCATATTCACTGTCGCGTACATAAAAAGCATTGGGTGTTCCCCATTTCATGTTCATAAAGACGCGTGTGGATATGAAATATACTTCGGCCTTAAAGGGGCTATTAAAGCCATATTTCCAGCCCTGCAAAGTCGAAAGAATAGGCAGATTCTTTGTCTCAAGAGTGTATGTACCTGGCGGGAATACGTCGGCCATTTCACCCTCATTAACAAATACAGCTACTTGACCTTCTCTGACTATGAGCTTAGCACCGTTTTTTATCTCATTCCCGTAACGCTGAAAACGCCAAACAATCGTATAATCGTCTTGATTCGGCCATTCTATTATGTCAATGAGTTCGCCTTTTAATTTATTCCAAAGTCCCATATTATAAATTTTTATTTTGGGTTAAATTAAGAAATTCCTCGCTAATAGGCAAAAAATTTTACTTTAACTTAATTTGGTTTTATATTTGCATAAAAACAACTATAAAACTATAAGATAAGAGTGATAAACCAGAATTTACAAGCGATAAAACAACGTTTCGGCATAATAGGAAATTCCCCTAAATTAAACCAGGCACTTGAGATAGCCTTGCAAGTAGCGCCCACTGATTTAACTGTCTTATTATTAGGTGAAAGCGGAACAGGAAAGGAAATTTTTGCACAGGTCATACATTATAATAGTACGCGTAAGCATGGCCCTTATATAGCGGTTAACTGTGGCGCCATACCCGAAGGCACCATTGATTCAGAATTATTTGGACATGAGAAAGGTGCATTTACTGGCGCACATGATTCCCGCAAGGGTTATTTTGAAGTGGCCAATAACGGCTCTATCTTTCTGGACGAAGTGGCTGAATTGCCTTTATCCACACAGGTTAGATTATTGCGTGTTCTAGAGACTGGAGAATTTATCCGTGTCGGCTCATCAAAAGTGATGAAAACCGACGTTAGAATCATTGCAGCGACTAATGTTGACCTTCTGCAAGCAATACAAAAAGGGAACTTTCGTGAAGACCTGTTCTACCGTATAAGCACTGTACCCATTCATATTCCACCTTTGCGTGAAAGAGGCGAAGATATTTATTTGCTATTCATGAAATTTGCAGCAGACTTTGGCGAAAAATACCAGATGCCGGCCATCCGACTTGATTCTGCTGCCAAGGAGATTTTATTAACATATCGTTGGCCTGGAAATGTCAGACAATTAAAAAACGTAGTCGAACAAATATCCGTTATAGAAAACAGTAGAATAATTGACGCCGAAACACTGAAAAAATATTTACCAGATTATGATAAGCCACACTTACCAGTGCCGGTTAATACTCAGCAAAACAATGTTAACCAGCTGATTACATCAGAGAGAGAAATTCTTTATAAACTACTGTTTGATATGCGCAACGATATTAACGAGCTAAAAAAAGCTGTGGCATATCTTATGAGCAGAGATAGAGGTGAATCGCCTCAACAGCATGATATAACTTATGCAGATATTGATGACACAGTTATTACACAAATTAAGAAAAATGAGCCTATACATTCGCCTGGTATTAATGAAAAAGCAGTCGAACCAGCCCAGATTGAGGAAACTTTATCCTTGGCAGACCACGAAAAGGAACTTATTATCAAGGCTCTGGAGAAACATGGCGGCAAGCGCAAACCAGCTGCACGAGAACTGGGTATCTCAGAGCGTACCCTTTACCGAAAGATTAAAGAATACAATATAAATCTCTAAAACACAGCAAGAAAAATGTTTGGTTTAAAGAAAAATATTTTGTATATTTCACTTGTCATTTTTACGTTCTTACTTGGTAGTTGCGGAATTTATTCTTTCACTGGAGCTAATTATGGTAATGCAAAGACAGTAACTGTGCATCTATTTGATAATAATGCAACTATAGTTAATCCAGACCTTGCACCAATGCTTACAGAAAAGTTGCAAGATAAATTTATGAACGAATCACCATTGGAGCTCGTGGACCAGGGCGGAGACTTGGAATTCCAAGGAGCTATCACTCGTTATACTGTCCGTCCTGGGCAGGTGCAAGCAGGAGAGAGAGCAGCTACCAACCGTCTTACTGTTGTTGTCCGAGTTAAATTCACAAATCACTTGGACCCAAAGGCAAGCTATCAGAAGACTTTTACTTGGTATGAGGACTTTGATGCAACCGAAAATTTCGCAGATGTTGAACAAGACTTAATAGAAAAAATAACAGATAAAATTGCTGATGATATTTTCAATGCTGCTGTTGTTAAATGGTAACTTTAAATTTCAAACCTATGGAACCAAAACAATTTATTGACATATTTACAAAAAAAGACTTTAGAAAGGAAATCACTCAAGAACTAAAAAAGGAATTTGAACAGTATCCGTATTTTTCACCACTTGTGATAGCTTATCTGCTTTCTCTAAGACTCAATGATGATCAGAGCTTTCGCAATGAGCTCATGAAATATTCCCATTACATTTCGAATAAAAGAAAATTCATTGAGCTACTGTTTGAAATAGAGATTATTAAAGAAAAATTAAAAGACAAACTATCACCCGAAGAGGCAGAACGCTTCGAGAAAGAAGTTTATTCCAGAGCCAAACAAAAACATGAACAAATTCTTCACGAGATCATAGAGCCCAAAATAGAAAAACTACGCAAACTAACGGAGATAACAAAGTCTAATGGCTCAGAAACTGGCACACAAAAAAAACAAGATCAGAATGTTACGCTTAACGTTACTACTACCGAGGCATCTGAAACGGAAAAAAAAGAGCGCTCTGTACCTGAACTGAATGTAACACAGGAAAAAACAACAGAAATAGAAAAAGAACAGACCTCAGAAAAAAATAAGAACCAGGGTGGCGAGCAGGAGGAAACAACAGCTCAAAAAAATGAAGAAAAGCCAACTGAACAAATTACATCCAACCCAAAAGACAAAGGGCAAGCTCCAGAGGAGACCAAAGTACCTGAACAAATAGTCAAGCATGCAGAGTCGCCCACTGAACAAACGCAAATTGATAATAAGCCAACAGAACCTGAGACAAAAAAGGGTGAAACAGAAGCTGTAACTATCGATGATATATTCAAGAAGATAGAAGAACTGAAAAAGAAGAAACTAGCAGCAAAAGACGAATTTAAACAGAAAGTTACAACTATTGATCAGCTGCTCGATGAACACAAAACAAGAGAGGAGGTTATTCCAGATACCAAATTGAAAAATAAACACGAACACGAGTCACGACAAGAGCCCCATACCACTCAAGGCAAGGAACTCTCTGAAAAAGAAGCAGAAGCAAAACAATCAAATATAGACAAACTACAACAGGAAAAGACAATTGAGAAAGAGCAAACACAGATAGATAACGAGGCTAATAAAAAAACTTCTGAGCCAGACAAAGAGAATAAATTACAACAGGAAAAGACAATTGAGAAAGAGCAAACACAGATAGATAACGAGGCTAATAAAAAAACTTCTGAGCCAGACAAAGAAAATAAACTACAACAGGAAAAGACAATTGAGAAAGAGCAAACCCAGACAGATAACGAGGCTAATAAAAAAACTTCTGAGCCAGACAAAAAAATAATAGAAACTTACGAATTTGACGAAGAAGAAATGATAGAATTAGACTTGGACAAAAAAACTGATACAAAGGTCGGACAAACACAGCTGCCAGACGAAACAGAAACAAAAACTACACAAACACCAGAAAGACAGACACATCAACAGTCTGAAACAAAGGCTGATACAGAGCATAAGCAAGAACAAGTAAAAATAAAGCAGGCCAAGGAGCAGACTAAAACAGAAAAAGTACCAGACCAGACCCAGCAGCAAACTAAATCGAATCAAACAACAGCACTACAGAAAGAGACAGAAAAAGAAGAGACAGCTCCAAAAGCTAAGAATCTGACGGTATCCAACGAGAAAGAGCAAAAAACAGCAGCAGACAGAATTCTCGAAGAAATACGTCGCCGCCGCCAGACCAAACAACAACAAGAAGAACTAATCGATAAATTCTTGCAGAAACAACCAAAAATCGACAGAACATCACAACCTTCTACACAAGAAGATCTGTCAGCTCCTTCTACAAAGGAACCTGATCTGGTAACTGAACGAATGGCCAGAATATACGAAATACAAGAACTATACGACAAAGCTATAGAAACATACAAAAAATTAATTTTGAAATTCCCAGAAAAAAGTGATTACTTTGCACAGAAAATTGCAGATCTAAAAAAGAAATTAAAATAACAAAAAAGGATAAACGATGTACAAGTTATTCATTATCTTAGGATTAATTGCAGCAGTGTTGCTAATCTTGATAGTTTTGGTACAGAACCCAAAGGGAGGATTTGCTGCCAACTTTATTAATGCAAATCAGTTTGGTGGAGTAGCACAGACAAACCGTTTCCTCGAAAGATCAACATGGACACTTGCTATTATTATTCTTCTTTTCAGTATTATAGCTACATTAACATTACCAAAACAGACAGTTAAACAAGATAAGTCAGCTATTTATGAATATCTCCAGGAAAACGCAACTAATAATACTCCAGTTGTACCTCCCGCACCACAGCAAAAATAATTCTTGATATTCATTAACAATAAAGGCGGCGCTCTCTCGAGCGCCGCCTTTATTGTATTTACAAACTTTCTTTTCTAATAAGCACGTGCAAAAACAACACGTCTTTCTGACAGTTTACCCGTGAGAAGGTCTTTACCCTGCTCTTTAATCTCTTCAACAGGCAGTACTCGGATAGTCGCTTTTGTCAGCTCTTTTATACGTGCCTCTGTCTCATCAGTACCATCCCAATGTGCTAGGACAAAGCCACCTTCTTCAATACGCTGCTTGAATTCTTCCCAGCTGTCAACATAGTATGTATGCTTCTGGCGGTAATCCAATGCGCGCTGGAAAATATCATTTTGTATCTGCACGAGCAAATTATCTACTATCTCGGCAACATTATCCACTGGATATGTCTTTTTCTCCAAGGTATCGCGGCGTGCTATTTCTACGCTGCGGCCCTTCATGTCACGAGGTCCCACGGCTATACGCACTGGCACACCCTTGAGTTCATATTCATTGAATTTCCAGCCTGGCGTTTTGTTGTTGTCATTATCAAATTTCACAGTTATGCCTTTTGCTCGCAAGCCCTTAATAATTGGCTGCACATATTCTGTTATCTGCTCAAGCTGCTCTGTTTTTTTATAAATCGGTACAATAACAACCTGAAGCGGTGCTATCTTCGGCGGCAGTACCAAGCCATTGTCGTCGGAATGCGTCATTATCAAGGCGCCAATAAGACGGGTTGAGACGCCCCAGGATGTTGCCCAGACATATTCCTGCTTTCCATCACGATTAAGGAACTTAACATCAAAAGCCTTGGCAAAATTCTGTCCGAGAAAATGTGATGTTCCCATTTGCAGTGCTTTGCCATCCTGCATCAGACCTTCGATGGTGAATGTCTCAATAGCTCCGGCAAAACGTTCCGACGGACTCTTACTTCCTGCTATCACTGGCACAGCCAAAAGATTCTCGGCAAATTCACGGTAAACTTCCAGCATCTGACGTGCCTCGGCTAATGCTTCATCAGCTGTTTCATGAGCGGTATGTCCTTCCTGCCAGAGAAACTCTGAGGTACGCAAGAAAAGGCGCGTACGCATTTCCCAGCGCACAACATTTGCCCACTGATTAATTAAAATTGGCAAGTCGCGATAAGACTGTATCCAGTTGCGGTATGTATTCCAAATAATCGTCTCGGATGTAGGACGCACAATATACTCTTCTTCGAGCTTAGCCTCGGGATCAACTATTACGCCCTTGCCATCTGGCGAGTTCTTTAGACGATAATGTGTTACAACAGCTGCCTCCTTAGCAAAACCCTCTACATGCTCAGCTTCCTTGGAAAAAAAAGACTTAGGTATGAAAATAGGGAAATACGCATTCTGATGACCTGTCTCCTTGAAACGTCGGTCGAGATAAGCTTGTATTTTCTCCCAAATAGCAAAACCATAAGGCTTTATAATCATACAACCACGGACTTCTGAAGGCTCAGCTAGCCCGGCCTTGATTACTAATTCCTGATACCACTTAGAATAGTCTTCACTTCTTTTGGTTATTGTAGCCATGTGCGAAAAGTTTAGAAAATTGCTTGCAAATTTAACTATTAATCTGTTACATAAAAAATCTAATTTAGAATTTTCTGGCAAAGATATGTTATTGATAAATTTAATCTGAGAGCATTGCGACTAAATTGAACCTGAAAGATGTAGCTATATATATTCTATTTTGTCGCTCGTGTGCTAATTTGTTCGATGAGTCGCTATTCATGTATTACTAAGGCTCGATTTTTTTTGTTTCTTTTGTAACTGACAAAATTCAAACTCTTGATATGGACTTGCGTTATACTCTTGTTAATAAAGATGGAATACTGGAAAATGAGAAACTGCCTAAGGGGAAATATGATATTTTTTACCGCGTGTATGACCTTCTCGTTTCTAATGAGCTATACAACGTTATCGTCTGGGGCAATAAGAAAGAAAATTACATAAACTTTGCAAGGCGGGCATTGGAAGCAGAGGAGAAAGGCTATTTGCTGGATGTTCCATGTGGACCTGCAACTTTCACATATAGGCTATATGCTCAGAATCAGAATCGTTTGGTTATTCTTAATGATATATCTCACAACACATTACGCTTTGTACGACGCCGCATTCTCAAGCTTAATCCTCAGGCAAAGACGCTTTTTCTGCGCTCTAGTGCTCTTGATATGCCTTTTGCTGATTCATCTATAGATACTGTCCTAAGTCAGGGTTTCTTGCATATTATGGATGCTCCTTTGCCATTTTTGCTGGAAGTATCACGTGTGCTGCGTCCTTCTGGTCTAGCGTTTTTCTCTTCTCTTGTCAGCGACAGACCTATCGCCTCTATTTATATGAAATTCTTGCATGCCATAGGGCAAATAGCTCAGCCCCATCGAGCGGACGAAGTTCTAAACTTTTTCAGAAAAACAGACCTGAAAATAATATCTCATGAACGCATCGGTGGAATGTTATATATCATTGCCCGCAAGTCCAATATTTGACAGCGATTTATACAATAAGGAATTTATACTCATTTATGTTATCCAAAATATTTTGAATAGTTTGTGGAAATTTTCTGTTTACCATAATCAAAGCCGTGATGTTAGGAGAATATCAAATGTTCTCCTTATTCATTTTTAGTAATAGTATAATTTCTTTTCTTTGCAGAAGGAAAATGAAACTTTACTGTAATGGATAGGCCAAAACATTTTTTCTCGACGCTGAGGCATTTCTTCCCCATACAACTTTTTCTGGGTTATCTGAAGCGTGATTATTTGTTTATCTTCGTTTGGCTGCTGCTTTTTCTTGTGGTCAATGGCAATACCGGAACTAAGTTTGGCTTGCCATATATCTTTCTAAGTCCTGAGTATCTTGGCCATATAGGCATGGCTTCGTTTCTCTTTGCTGGTATAGGTGTAGGTAGTTTTATAATGGCCTTCAATGTATCAGCTTATGTTATTTCTGCACATCGTTATCCCTTCCTTGCCACTGTTTCGAGGCCTTTTCTTGTGTTTACTCTCAATAATTCTATAATTCCTGTCCTGTATATTTTGCTGTATATCTATCGTAGTCTGTCCAATCAGATTTATTATGAGCTTATTCCGCCACATAAAGCTGTAATTAATATTGTGTTCTTCTTGATTGGCATTAGTATCTTTGTTGGGTTTGCATTTTTGTATTTCTTCCTGGTTAACAAGCTTTTACCAAGAATTTTTAGGTTTGATAAAGATAAGCTAAAAAAGAGCAAATACTTCTCGTGGATAGTAAGAATATACCAGAAAGATAAGGAAAGAAAACTGCGGCAGGCGCCAGAGGAAAACATAGGCGCTGACAAGATAGAACTTTATTTTGATCGGCACTTCAGGATTAAGTATTCAAGAAAGTTCGGACACTACGACAAATCAATGCTGGCAAGGACTTTTACAAATCAACATATTCATGCATTCTTCTTTGCAATAATTGTATTGCTGCTAATCTTTTTCAGAGGGTTGATGAATGATAAGCCAGCTTTCATAATTCCGGCTGTAACAAGCATTCATGTTATTTTCACAGAGCTGCTTCTTGTTTCTAGTCTGTTTTATATCTTTTTTGCAGAGTGGTCAGTGTTTTACTTTTTTGTTTTAGTATTTGTCTTAAGTCTAGTTAATCCCTTGTACACAGAAAAATACACATACTCAGCGTATGGACTCAATTATAATCTAAAGTCTAAGATCAATCCTCTGGAACATGGCAATTACACTAAAGACTCGCTCGAGATTATCAAAGTCCTTAACAAATGGAAGCAGAATTATGTAGAAAAATATCATACCAAGCCACATTTTGTAGCTGTCTCTACAAGTGGTGGTGGAATGAAACAAGCAGTATGGACCTACTATGCTCTATCCATGGCAGATAGCATCACTGATGGACAGCTAATGGAGAGTACACGCCTCATGACAGGAGCTTCGGGCGGTATGCTCGGCATAGCTTATCTTAGAGAGAATTACAGGCAGCAGAAAATGGGACTGATTAAAGATTTCCGTGATAAAAAATACCTGAAGTTGCTGTCTGAGGATATTCTAAACCCAGTGCTTTATGGCCTGTCTATGTCGGATATTTTCCCCCATTACAAAACATTCAAATTTGGCAAACACAGATACATAGCAGACCGTGCATACCTATTTGAACAGACGTTCAACCGTCATACTAATAACGCATTAGAACATTCCTTGGCATTTTACCGCAGGTACGAAGAAAATGCACAGATACCAATGCTAATTCTTACACCAACCATTATGAATATCGGTACAAGAATGATTATCTCGCCTATGGATGTATCTTTCTTGACCAAGCATGAGGTAAAGCAACATGTCAGAAATATAGAGTTTCGTTACAATTATAGAAGATTTGATGCTGATAGTCTGAATTTTTTGTCTGCTGTGAGGATGAACGCGTCTTTCCCGTATGTTACGCCGTTTGTCACTATGCCTGGCAAAACTAAAATCAGAGTTTTTGATGCAGGTCTAAATGATAATTATGGCTTCCTAACGGCTTATGATTTTCTATTGGAATTCCACAAGTGGATTGAAGCAAATACAAAGGGTGTAATATTTATTAATATCTGTGAAAATGAGATAGTTAATTACAATGACCGTTCATCGGCTTTTTACAAGCTTCTCGAGCCAATTATGTCTATCTTTAATGACTGGGATATTATCGAGAACAGCAACTATCACTCATCTGTACAGTCTTTGCAGAAAATTTTTCCTGGTCGGTTTCATCTAATAGACCTGACCTTTGGCACTAAAAAAAATCTTGTATCGCTGAGCTGGCATCTGACAGAGCGTGAGAAACAGTTTATTTACAGCGAAATTTACAACAAACAGAATCAGCAAGAGCTACGAAAGTTGCAGCAACTATTACTAAAATAGCTCCAATCTTCTACAGCGCAAGTGGATAAGGATTGACAATAAACAATTTCCATTATAGCAAAACTTTTTCAAAATTAACTATTCAACTATGGTAAAAAATTATTAGAAAACTTTATTTTAAGTATCTTTGTTAGAGAATCAAAAAAATTTGACGATGAACTATTGGCTATCGCTAAGCATAGAGTATGCAAATCAACGTTCATATTTAGATGACCTTTTTCAGATTTACCCTACAATTCCAGATGGGATTAGAGATGTTGACCACGAATTATGGCAGCAAATAGAAAATGCTTTTGTGAATAGAGACAATATCAAATTAATCGAAAAAACTCTTAAACTGGATCTGTTTCCTATAAAAGATAGTTATGTTGCTTTTTTAAAGAGAGACAATTCTGCAATTTATCGCAATCCAAAGACAATTAACCGCTTAGCTGGTCGTCTATATGAGCTCGGATTAGATAAAATATACGAGCGAGCCACACTTCCCAAAGAAACAAATCGACAAATAGGTCCAATGTTTAAGCGTTGGATAAGGACAAAAGCCTTGGGAATTAGCCCTGTAGATATTGAAACATTTCGTTCAAATGATAATGATGCGATTTTAGACGCAAGTGATAGCCAGATGCTCTCTTTTGCCAAAGAAAATTTAGGTTATACTGGTAGAAATAAGGGCTTAGATTTTATAGCCAGATTTAACAATAAATATATAATTGGAGAAGCTAAGTTTCTTACTGATTTTGGTGGACATCAAAACGCACAGTTTAACGATGCTATAGCTACGATTAAAACTCCTACAAAAAAAGATATTATAAAAATTGCTATTTTGGACGGAGTCTTATACATTAAAGGCAACCACAAAATGTACAGAGAACTTACAACGTCATTATCTAATTATAATATAATGAGCGCTTTAGTCCTAAGAGATTTTTTATATCAATTATAATCCCTTTTACTATGCTAAATTTCAGAAGAAAAAATATACAGCAGATCATTGAATCTTTACCTGATACAAAAAAATTACAACTATCAATAAACCACGAAAATCTATTGATACATTCTGAAAATCTACTGGCTCTTAAAATATTGCTATATGATCTGGACTTTAAGCAAAAAATTGATTTAATATACATTGATCCACCTTTTGCTACGAATAATACTTTTACAGTAACTGAAGGGCGAACTGCAACAATAAGTCGAACAAATCAAGGTAAACTAGCATACAGCGATACACTCAAAGGAGCGCAATTTCTGGAGTTTTTGTGGGATCGACTTATTTTACTCAGAGAACTACTCTCAGACCATGGGTCAATATATTTACACATCGATTACAAGATAGGTCATTATGTTAAAATAATAATGGATGAAATATTTGGACAGCAAAATTTTAGAAACGACATCACTCGCATCAAAACAAATCCCAAGAATTTTAAGCGTTTAGGTTATGGGAATATAAAAGATCTGATACTTTTTTATACCAAAACTAACAAGGCAATATGGAACGAACCCAAAGAACCATATTCTGCCGAGGATATCAAGCGACTTTTCCCAAAGACTGACGTAAACGGGCGACGCTACACTACGGTTCCCCTCCATGCACCAGGCGAGACAAAAAATGGTAAGTCTGCCCAGGAGTTCAAGGGTCTAAAACCACCAGCAGGACGGCATTGGCGTACTGACGTCAAAACTATGGAAGAATGGGATAGACAAGGGCTCATTGAATGGTCAAGTAAGGGCAATCCCAGGAAAAAAATATACGCAGACGAGCAAGAAGGTAAAAGAGTCCAGGATGTCTGGGAATACAAAGACCCTCAATATCCTGTCTATCCCACAGAAAAAAATTTAGACATGCTCAAGCTCATAGTAAATACATCGTCAAATCCAGATAGCTATGTTTTAGATGCTTTTTGTGGTTCTGGAACTAGTCTTGTCGCCGCCAATCTTCTACAGCGCAAGTGGATAGGGATTGACAAATCAGAACTGGCAATAAAAACAACTGAAAAAAGACTCTCTGATCTGCAACAAAGCCTATTTACACCCAGGCCAGAATATCAACTCATTTCAATTACTGATAGCTCTTTCCAGCTTGCGTAAAACCTGGCTGCGAAGTCTTTCAGTGTCCTGCTGCCTGTCTAACGTGTTCTATCCTTTCCAGCAGTGGTGGATGTGAATATTCAAAGAACACAAAAAGCGGATGTGGCGTCAAGTTAGACAAATTTTCTACCGATAACTTCTTCAGAGCTGAGATAAAAGTCTCGGAATCTGCTGTTTGTGCAGCATATTCATCTGCTTGATATTCATGCTTTCTCGAAGCAATATTAGTAAAAATGCTAAGTATAAAGTCGATTGGGCTAAAGAGAATGCCAAAGGCTATTAAGGCTATATGAAAATTGGTCTTCGCAACGCCCAGAGCCTGCGCTACAGTGTCCGAAGTACTAAAAATTTGAAATAAATACAGATAAATGCCTGTTACCACGATAGATACAAGCATTGTTTTGAGCACGTGCTTATGTTTATAATGCCCAACTTCATGAGCCAGAACGCCCACTATTTCGTCATCGGTGAGCTTTTCCATGAGAGTATCATAAAGCACAATCTTTTTCTTTTTGCCCCAGCCTGTGAAATAAGCATTAAGTTTTGTTGAGCGTCGTGAGCTATCTATTTTATATATGTCGCTCAGATCATAACCTGTTTTTTGTGCATATTGCTGGATTTTTTCTCGCAAACTACCTTCCTCGAGTGGCGTGAGTTTATTGAACAGAGGCACGATTAGGTCTGTGTAAAAAAGCGATATGAATATCTGAAAAACCACGATTACAGCCCAAGTCATTAACCAGAAATAAGTCTCTGTCTTATAATAAATTAACGTTATGATATACAGAAGGGCACCGCCAATAAGGGCAATGATCAGCCACTGCTTGAGTTTATCCGAGAAGAATGTTTTAATAGTTGTCTTGTTAAACCCAAATTTCTCTTCTATAACAAATGTGTCATAAAGCTGGAATGGTAAGGTCAATAGGTCAAGACCAAACATTATTATACCAAAGAAAAGCAAGCTTTGCCAGATAGGGCTGGGTGTTATCGCCACTACCCAATTGTTTACTATAGCAAAACCATTGAAAATTAGCATTAGAATAATCAGCAATGTGGTATAACTGGTTTTGATAAGTGCGAAAGTGGCGTTTACCTTTTTGTACTGCTGATTCTTGGCGTAAGTGTCTGCATCGTATACGTCCTTGAATTCGTCAGGAACCTGTGGTGAATGGTGTTTTAAGTTTAGTATAACTAAATATGTATCAAATATATATGCCAGGATAATGATTCCCAGCATTATCCATTTTACTGTAATTGGAGCCATAGCTTACGATTTTTTAGTTTACATCAATGATGATACCTTGTAATGGATTGACCTTTAGTAGTTTGTCTTTGTATGTCAGATTTCTAATGTAATGGTTGAGCATACGAATTATAAAGTTGTGTGTGATAAAAAGCGTTATGCCTGTGTCTATTGTGTTGTCTTTGATAAAGGTTGCAATTATTTTCCCAGCATTAGAAAATCTATTGTATCCATCGAGCTTTTCATCTGTCAGTAGTCTGCGGAAAAATTCGTCTTTGCCAAGTGTGTGATATGTATCAAGAGCTTTGTGCATATCTGTCACGTACACGCCCACTTCTGCTATTGTATTGTCCAGAATTATTGGGATGTCCCTGTCCAGCGAAAAGGCGATAATTCTTGCTGTTTCCACACAGCGCTCTGTAGGGCTCGTATAAATGGCTTTGATTGGTAGAGTCTTAATTTTTTGCCCAAAGCTGCTGGCATTTTCCCTGCCCTGTTCGCTCAGCTGATCCAGATCTGCCAGACGGTCTGCATGTCGTATTACCCAAGCAAGTTTTCTCTCTTGCAGATTAGAGGGAATACTGTCTAATACTCTCATTTTTTCAGAATTTTGAACGAGCGTACGATTTGTTCCATGAGCTTTTGATTGTCAGGCTTAAATATCCTCTTTGTCCAGGTCCAGACAATGTAATAGTCCATTGGCGTTTGTTGATAAAAGCCTATTACCCAGAAAGTTTGCGATGATGTTAAATCTTCATTCAGGTCAATTGTCTCGGCTTGAACAATATATCCATTTTTGTTGTCCAATCTCTGCAAGTGAAACGTCGAGTCTATAACGTCATCCTTGATATAATAATCGACAAATGCCTTTCGGGCAGAGTCTATTGGCATAAACTCGGGTGTGGACTTTTTCTCAACAATAATCTGTATGGAGGCTGAGGTATCTGCATATTCCAGCAAAGCGCCATTGAGCATCTGACCTTTGAAGTTTACAGCGTTTTTGGGTAATTTTATAACAAAACCATTAGATTTTATTAGCTTCATATTGGAATTGCAGGATAGAAGTAGCAAAAACGGAAGTAATAAAAAAATACGCTTCATGTTCAAAAATTTTAATTTCGCATAAAATTACATGGCAAAGATAAATTTATATTTATGGATTTTGAAAAACAAAGGAAAAATCTTGTCAGCATTATTCAGTCCAAAGGCATTAGCAATGAACGTGTACTCGAGGCAATGCTCGCTGTAGAGCGGCACAAATTTATACCAAAGGCGCATTGGGCCGAAGCTTACGATGATTATCCAGTGCCAATAGGCGAAGGACAGACAATTTCGCAGCCATACACAGTGGCTTTTATGACAGAATTGCTGGACGTGGAGACTGGTCAAAAAGTACTTGAAATAGGGACTGGTTCTGGTTACCAGGCTGCAATATTAGCCTGCCTGGGCGCTCAAGTTTTCACTATCGAGAGGATATATACTCTTTATCAAAGGACAAGTAAATTGCTAAAAGAGCTTGGCTATCAGCAGATAAAAACATTTTATGCTGACGGCACCGAGGGATTGCCACAATATGCACCATTTGATAGAATAATTGTTACAGCATCGGGACAGTTGCAGCAAACTTTTCTTGATCAGCTTGTCGTGGGTGGCTTGCTCGTAGCACCTATAGATGACGGCGGCATGGGCAGTACAATGACACGCATAACAAAAGTGGCCGAGAATGATTATATTACAGAACGATATCCAGGCTTTAGTTTCGTTCCCCTGGTAAAAGGCACAAGGTAGTCAGATATGTTTAAATAAAATCAAACGAAAGATGAGAATTAATTTTTTTAAATATCAAGCCACGGGTAATGATTTTGTAATGATCAATGGCTTTGAACGAGACATTAATCTGAGCGCAGAACAAATACGTTTTTTGTGCGACAGACACTTTGGTATTGGCTCGGATGGGCTGATCATGCTGCGGCAAGACAAAGAGACAGACTTTTTTATGGATTTTTATAATCCAGATGGCAGCCAAGCAGGTTTCTGTGGAAATGGCGGGCGATGCAGCGTTGTAATGGCTTCTGACATAGGCATTATTCAGAAAGATACACATTTCCGTGCTCGTGATGGACTGCATGACGCACAGGTGCTGGAGAACTCGCAGGTGAGCTTGAGACTAAGAGATGTGTGTGAATTTAAGGATTTTGGCAAGGAAATTTATGTTAATACAGGCACACATCACGCTGTAGTTTTCTTGGACGAAATTGATAATCAAGATATTGTGCAGATAGCCAGACCTATTCGTTATTCAGCAAGATACGGACCTGAAGGGGCAAATGTAAATTTTGTGCAGATCACAGGCAAGGCTCAAATTAAGGTGCGTACTTATGAAAAAGGCGTTGAGGATGAGACGCTTTCATGCGGCACTGGCATCACTGCCAGTGCTTTGGTTAGTGCTTGGAAACACGGATTTGACAGTCCAGTCGAGGTGCAGGCAAAGGGCGGCAAGTTACTTGTATTTTTTGACAGGAAGGGCAAATGCTTTGAGAAAATTTATTTGCAAGGACCGGCTAAAAAGGTGTTTGCTGGTGAAATTGAGATTTGAAATTCTTTTTTTGCTTTAAAAACATTACTTTTGCAGATAGAAGAAAAAATAAAATTAGATTATATGTCAGGACATAGTAAATGGGCGAATATTAAGCATCGTAAGCAAGCCCAGGACGCAAAGAGATCAAAAATTTTCTCAAAATTATCCCGTGAGATAGAGATTTCTATCAAAGAAGGAGGTTCAGACCCAGAGTTTAATCCACGTTTGCGCATGGCTATTCAGAATGCCAAGAGTGCTAACATGCCCAAGGATAATATTGAGAGAGCTATTAAGAAAGCTTCACAATCTTCTTCCAATCTCGAGGAAGTTACGTTCGAAGGTTACGGGCCAGGAGGCGTAGCAATCTTTGTCGAAGCCATGACGGATAATAACAACCGTACTGTAAGTGCTATTCGCTCTGTCTTTCACAAACGCGGTGGCAGCCTCGGACAGCGTGGGTCTCTGAAATTTATCTTTGACCGTAAAGGGATTTTCCGCCTGCCAGAGGACAAGTTTAACGACGAACTGGAGCTGGAGCTCATAGATGCTGGTGCAGAGGACATTGAGCTGGACGATGGATTTTATATAATAACGACAAGTTTTGAAGATTACGGCAAGATGAGTAACAAGCTTAATGAGCTGGGCATTGAACCGGAGAGCGCAGAATTAGAGCGTATTCCAGTCTCTACCAAGGAAGTAGATGCAGAGTTGGCAAAGAAAGTAATGAGAATGATAGATGAGTTGGAAGACTTGGATGATGTCCAAAAAGTTTACCACAATATGGAGCTGACAGACGATATACTCAAAGTATTGGACGAATAGAAAAAGCTGCCTGCGGGCAGCTTTTTTTGTAATTTGTGCCTTTTGACAAAAAATAGTATTTTAGAATAAAAAATTTGTGAATGGGCATAATTACTCGTTTTTTTTCCTCAATACTCTCCCGACGTGAAAAAATTGATCTCACCATAGAGCTCGGTAAATATATTGAGCAGGGTCTAAGCCATTTTGACAAAGAGAAATGGAACAAGTCCTTAGAGCTTTATGTTCAGCATGATTATATCGAATCATATTTCAGTTTACTACAATTCTTGCGCGATCCTAAGCTCGAAAACATTACCACTGACAAGAATAATCACATTTTAGAATTTGAATTATATCAAGGCTCGAAAAAAATACTAGGCCGAATAACTGACCATGATATAGATATTTACTCGGATATTGTGGGCTACGAAGATAGCATACCGAGCGAGCTGTTGGAAGTTTTGCTGCAAGAGAATTACAAATTTCGTTACGCAAAGTTCACCTTGACCAATGAGACCATCAGGTTGGTATTCACTGGGCCTGTATCGCTGGTGCCGCCCACGGTCTTATATGAGGCACTCAAGGAACTGTCGATAACAGCAGATAGCTATGACGATGTACTCATTGAAAAATACAATAATTTCAAGCCTATTAACACTCAGCATATTATACAACTTTCGGACAAAGAAGTAGAAACTAAGATTAAGTATTTTCGTCTATGGCTGAAAAATGCCCTGAGTTTGACAGAAAAACTCGGCAGAGATAAACGTCAGAAAGACATCAACAAAGGTACTATCGGATATGTGTTGCTCGCCACTGTTTACAAGATTTATTATTTATTAGCTCCCGAAGGGGTTTTGCTGGATCATCTTCGCCGTCTCGATACTTTTTATTGGACCAGCGACCTGGATGTGATTAATAAGAACGAGTATCTCGTAGGCGCATTTTCCGAGCTCCTTTCGTGGACAAATAGTGTGATCTCCAGGTCTTTGTACAAAGTAATTTCCACTTTTTCTACAGTGCAGTCAGTCAGAAATCATAGATTGATAGATTTTATTTCGACAGAGTTTGAAGCAGCCAGGCAATATATCATTCAAGGATATAGCGAATTTTACAATATAATTGTAGAATATATCATTGGCTATCTCAATTTTCACGTTGCCCTTAAGCCTGAGTATAAAGAGCTTTTCGATATTCTCTGGCGCGTTAATAATGATAATTTCTTTCTTGATTTGGGCTTCTCAGTTCGTTATATCACACGTGGTAAGCTCAATTCCTTTGTTATAGAGTACAGGCTAAACAAGGTACTTGATAAATATAAACTACGGGGTAAATTTAAAACAAGCAAGTTGGATTATTCTTCTCCTTTACAATTTAGTCAGAGCTTTCTTGGTGAATTTATAAACATGTTATCAAATGAATGATAATGAATACGTTGCAAACATAGCCATACTAAGCACAGATGAGAGAGTGCAGAATGGAATTATTCTGCCAGAATATAATGCTGTCGTAGGAGCATACAACGGACTGGAAGGGCATAGAAATATTGTTGTGCGTTCGCCACTATTCGGTCGCAAGAGAGCCGATGTTATGTTCATGGACCCTTTTTATGGTATTGCTGTGTTTAAGCTCAATGCCATTGGCTTGTCCAGTCCAGGTCTGAGGGAAGCAGATTTACCTCTGCCAGGTCAGCATGTCAAGGTTATTCGGCGGTCCTTTGCACGTGGTATTGTAGAATATTCATCTGTTGTTGTAAAAAACGTTGAGAAACAAGAGTTTTTTTATTTTCAGATAACTCTGGCAAATGCTGACATACAATTCTATGGTAGTCTGGTAGTTAGTATTTCTGGTAAACCGCTTGGAATAGTAGTGCGTAAGGTTGGTAGCGAGCGGCTGGAGGTTTTGCCTTTGAAATATTTGCAAGATTTATTTGTGGAATTTGCCAATTATGAGAATACTTATGCTTTCCGTTGTCCATTTTGTAGGGAAATTTTGACCGAGGACCTGGTAACGTTCGATAAATGTGCTTTCTGTGGAGAAATCCTACCACCCACACTTTACAAGCCAAAGCTCAGAAATATCAACCAGGAAGTTATCAAAATAGAGAGAGTTATATCCGCATTAAACTATCAGCCCGAACTAACGTATCTGGGCAAAAACTTTTGGGAAATAGAAAAATCAGGACTAAATATTTTGTTCTTTTATGACAGAGACAACAATTCTTTGGCAATATACTCAACACTGGCGCACCTGAATTCCTATATCAAAAAAGCAAAGCTATTGGCTACTGACAAATATAAGATTTATGATTATTTGTTGAGAAAAAACCTTGATATGAAGAGCATGTTTTTCAGCGTAAATGACCAGAAGATAATTCTCTCATCAATTTATCTAAACATGGAATACGTTACAGACCAATCACTTACAGAATATGTAAGGGACTTTGTAGCCAGAATAATAGATCAGAAACATACGCTGGACCAATTCCTATCTACTCTAATTCCTCATCAATCTCATAATCATTCCTGATTGGAGAGTTGCGAACAATCATATCTCCCAGAAAACCAGTAAGGAAAAACTGTGCTCCTACAACTACTGACAAAACACCTAAATAAAACAAAGGACGTTCGGTAATCTTATAAACATCCATGAATATTTTTTGATATGACAAATCAGCCAGGATAATCAAACCGAGCAAAAAACTGAGCATACCCAGGAAGCCAAAAAAATGCATAGGTCGCTTGGAAAATTTGGACAAAAAAGTGAGACTCAGAAGGTCCAGAAAACCATGGACAAAACGCGAAGCTCCAAATTTCGACTTACCATATTTGCGAGGCCTATGCTGAACAACCTTTTCGCCTATTTTCTTAAATCCGGCATTCTTAGCCAAAATTGGAATGTATCTATGCATGTCTCCATAAAGTTCAACCGCTTTAGCAACTTTCCGCTTATATGCCTTGAGCCCACAATTAAAATCATGTAATCTGAGTCCGGATACAACCCTAGCCGTAAAATTAAACAATTTACTTGGTAGATTCTTAGAGAGCCATGGATCATAACGTTTTTTCTTCCAACCACTAACAAGGTCGTAATCCTGCTCTTTAATCATGCGAAAAAGCTCTGGTATCTCATCTGGTGAATCCTGAAGGTCAGCATCCATTGTTATAATGACATCGCCCCGGGCTTTCTGAAAACCGACAAATAGTCCAGCAGCCTTGCCATAATTACGTCTAAAGCGGAAAGCTCGTATCGTAGGATATTTCTGTTTCAGTCGTTGTATAACCTCCCAGGAATTATCTGAGCTGCCGTCATCTATGAAAATTATTTCATAAGAAAAATTGTTTTTGTCCATTACTCGGACGATCCAATCCGTTAGCTCTGGCAGAGATTCTTCTTCGTTGTATAAAGGTATGACTATTGACAGGTCCATGGTCTATTTTTTTGATTTTTGTGTAAGTTTGATGAAAGCTGCAAAAAATACTGAATAAAATAAAAACAAGAAAATATAGCTCAGCCACAGGCTAAAACTAAAAATCAAGCTAAAATGTCTGGTTAGCTCTTCTTTGAGAGCAGCTGTTAGTGTAGGGTCTGAGTTCCAGACCTGCTGATTTGCAGCAATCATGTGTCCAATCATTATGCTCTTTATATTTGGGTCAAGTACCTGGGTATAAAGGAGATAAAAGAAAATATCAAACAGAGATACGAAAACCGCCAAAAGGAGAGCATACCCAATATAACTAAAGTATGTCGGATTAAGATTTTTGACCTGATACCATTTAAGCGCATAATAAACGCCAATAGCCCAGATTAAGTATTTTACATTGATCCAGAAATTAGCTGTACTCGTCAAATCCGCCCTGTGAATCAACAAAAGAAAGAAGTCGAAGATTAAGATTACAAAGCCAAAAAAAGTGCTCAATGCCAGCGCACTATGTAGCGTCGATTTATTCTGATTATCCATTGTTCTCTGTGTTTTGCTTATTTCCAAATATATCTAAACAAAATAAAAATAAAAAATGGTCTATATAATTTGCATGTAATTTATGAATTAACTATTTTTGCGCCGTGGGTAGGCCTTCTGCGGCCAGCTCCCTTCAAACTCCCCCAGGTCCGGAAGGAAGCAAGGGTAAGAAGGTAGAGCGGTGCGCCAGAAGTAGCTTGCCCACTTTTTTATTTCTCACAACTCAGTATGTTTGTCCTTCCTAAGGACCTGATTATGTTATATTTATTTATAATTTATTTCTCATCTATAGTGCTTAATTCACTTGAATTATTAAGTTGATAATATTGTTTTTTTAGAATAATTTCTATTTATAATTCCTTGTAATTAAGCAAACTTCTATCTGATTTTTATATTTTTTAAGTTAAAAAATAACATCATTAAAAATATTTAGAATTAATTAGTCAGTTAGAGATAAAATCCACAAAGTTTAATAATTAATTAATACTGAGATGAAAAAAGCTTTTTTATTATTCGTACTATCTTTTTTGCTGGTTAATATAGCTTCTGCACAAAAAATAATTACTGGCAGAGTCATAGATAGCCTTTCACGTCAGCCAGTACCCGGTGTGTATATTTCTACTATCGACGGTAAGAATGCTACTATCACCGATGCAATGGGCAGTTTTGAGCTCAAGACAAATGCTAATAAATTAAAAGCCTCAGCCATAGGTTACAAGACAAAATTTTTTAGTACTAACAAAAATAATAACACAATTATACTGTCAAAAGCAAACGTTAATCTCAAACAAGTTACTGTAAGGGCAAATGCCATAAGTCCAGCACAGACAGTATGTAAGCTAGACCTGAGGCTAAAGCCGGTAAATACTTCACAAGAGGTTTTGCGACTTATTCCTGGACTTTTCATAGCCCAGCACGAAGGCGGCGGTAAAGCAGAACAAATCTTTCTGCGCGGCTTTGACATGGACCACGGCACTGATATTAGTATTAATGTTGACGGAATGCCTGTTAATATGGTTTCACACGCCCACGGCCAGGGCTATGCTGATTTGCATTTCTTGATACCAGAGACAATCGATCATATTGAATTTGAAAAAGGAACTTATAATCCACAATATGGTGACTTCCAGACAGGTGGCTACATAAACTTTCATACCAAAAATTATTTGCAGCATAATAGAATCCAGCTCGAAGCAGGAATGTTCAACACGGTTCGCATGTTAACAATGTTCAATCTGTTTGGCAGTAGGGATACAAAGCAGTCTGCTTACATAGCTTCCGAGTATATGCTCACTGACGGATTCTTTGACATGAGCCAAAACTTTTACAGGTTAAATACTTTTATAAAATATCGTAATTTCCTGTCCAACAAAACTTTAATGACACTGGAAGCTTCTGTTTTCCGTACACGCTGGGATGCAGCTGGGCTCATACCACAGCGGGCTGTGCAAGAAGGAATAATCGACCGTTATGGCACACTCGATAGTTGTGGCGGTGGACAGACACACAGGAATAATCTTATCCTTTCTTTTTACACAAGAACAGCAGATAATGCTTCTTTGAAAAATGAATTTTACTTTTCTGAT
>JALWCU010000329.1 GCA_027015275.1 Bacteroidales bacterium
ACTAAAAATTATATAGGTATGGGAGTTAAAGAAAACTTACAGAAAATAAAGTCCACTTTGCCAGAGCATGTTACCTTGGTGGCAGTGAGCAAGACTCACCCAGCAGAGAAAGTCATAGAAGCGTATGAGGCTGGACAGCGTATTTTTGGCGAGAACAAAGTGCAGGAGATGGTGGATAAATATGAACAATTGCCCAAGGACATTCAGTGGCATTTGATAGGGCATTTGCAGACAAACAAGGTTAAGTATATTGTGCCCTTTGTTGCTATGATTCACAGTGTGGATAGTGAGAAACTACTCAATGAGATTAACAAGCGTGCGTCTAAGCTAAACCGTAGGATAGATTGCCTTCTGGAGATTCATATAGCAAGAGAGGAGAGTAAATTTGGGATGAGTTTTGAGCAAGCACAGGAAATTTTTGACCAAAAGATTTATCAGCAATTTCCCTTTGTCAATATTCGTGGATTTATGGGTATGGCCACATTTACAGACGACAAGGAGCAGGTGCGCTCGGAGTTCCGTTCGCTCAAAGAATTTTTTGACCATATAAAAAATAATTACATGAAAGACAAAGAAGATTTTAACGTGCTATCAATGGGAATGTCAGGCGATTACAAGATTGCTATTGAGGAAGGGAGTAATATGGTCAGGATCGGAACGGCAATTTTTGGTCCAAGGAACTATGATATTAACTAACGATTGCGGAATTGCTGTCGAAGATGTAAGGTTTTTTGAGCTATTTTTTTTATTTTTATACAGAAATTTAAAAAAGATTTGAACTATGCTGACAATAGACAAAATTGTTGAGCTTCTGGGTAATGAAGCAGAAGATTTGTTGAATCACAAGGCTCTTTTCCCAAAGGAGCAGTTACATTTGCCAGGTCCGGATACTGTGGACAAGGTTTTTGCTTTGTCTGATCGCAAGCCGGCCGTGCTGCGTAATATGCAGTGGATGTATGACACAGGGCGTCTGGCAGGTACTGGTTATCTCTCTATTCTTCCTGTGGACCAGGGTATAGAGCACAGTGCTGGTGCTTCTTTTACACCAAATCCAGAGTATTTTGATCCAGAAAATATTGTAAAGCTTGCAATAGAGGGTGGTTGCAATGCAGTGGCAAGTACACTCGGTGTATTGGGTCTTGTATCACGTAAATATGCCCACAAGATACCTTTTATTGTAAAGATCAATCACAATGAGCTTTTGAGCTATCCGAATTTTTATGACCAGACTTTGTTTGCCAGTGTAAAACAAGCCTTTGAGATGGGCGCTGTTGGCATTGGTGCTACGATTTATTTTGGTTCGCATGAGAGCCGCCGTCAGATTATGGAAATTAGCGAAGCATTTGAATATGCGCATGAGTTGGGCATGTTCACTGTACTATGGGCATATTTGAGAAATTCGGAGTTTAAGACCAAAGAAACTGATTATCATACATCTGCTGATTTGACAGGGCAGGCCAACCACATTGGTGTTACTATCGAAGCAGACATCGTAAAACAAAAGCAGCCAACAACAGGCAAACCAGGATTCATTGACCTGGGCTTTGGAAAGTATCACAAGGATATGTATGACAAACTCGTTGGTAATCATCCAATAGATTGGACTCGTTATCAGGTTATTAACCAGTATCTTGGTAAGATTGGTTTGATTAACTCTGGAGGTGCTTCTGTAGGAGCTGGAGACCTGGCACAGGCAGTTCGTACGGCTGTTATTAATAAACGTGCTGGTGGCATGGGACTCATTACTGGTCGTAAATCTTTCCAGAAGCCGATGAAAGATGGCATTGAGATTCTCAATGCTATTCAGGATGTTTATCTGAATAAGGATATTACAATTGCATAACAGCCAGAGTTTGTATTGATTATAGTCTAAAAGGGCTGTTAGCAGAACCTATTTTGTCGCAGAGCCGGTCCCGATTTTTGGGACGGCTCTGCGATATTGTTATATTTACATCTCTTTAGTACTTGTTTTTAGGGTAGAGTTATTTTTACCACATTTTTATAAGTAATATTTTAGAGCCAATGTATTGTAAATATTTTGTGCTAAAAATTTTTTATTACGCTTATGCTAAAGGAATATGATATTCATGGAAATACTTTTTATCTTTTGTATGGTAGAATTTTACAGCCGCAGCGTACTGTGGAGTTGGATTTGACTTGTGGTGATGTTAAGCAAGTTATGAAGGAGTCAGGGGCTTTGTTCGCTCGCTGGATTGACCAAATAGTAGATTATCCAACGAATCTGTGGTACATTGTTCTTGATAGTTTTCATCCTGTCGAGGAATATAAGAGTAGAATAAGAACATATATTCGCAGTGGTTTTAGAAACTATGTTTTTGAGAGCGAAGTAGATGCGGATGTTATTCTTGAAGCCGCCTGGGAGATAGACCACCGACTGGGTTATAGCAGGCAAAGCAAGAGGGAGCTTGAGAAACATATAAAGTCTTTATCACAAAATTATAAGTGGTGGCTTCTGAGAGACAAGGAAAATCATGTACAGGGCTATGTTTTGGTATATGATGAGGGAAGTCAAGTGTTCATCAGGAGTATTCACATTTTGCCTGAGGCAAAACGCAAGGGTGCTGCATATTTTGTTAATTATTGTTTGAGCGAAATATTCTTGCGAGATATGGGTATGGATAGAATAATTTATGGACTGCGAAATCTGGAACACAAAACAGAAGTGCAACAATGGCTGGAGGAAAAGATGTTTTACAAAAAAATGTATGTCAGGATGCAGGTATGCTTGAGTGATAGTGCTGCTATAGTCTATATGATTACTCGTCCTTTTATGAATATTGTGAAATTGTTGCCATTTTCACCTTTGCGCAAGCTTTATGCTTTTGTTAAGTTCATTTATCTTGCCCAATCTGACAAAAAAGAATAGTTTTTGCTTTTGTATGCACAGAAATTAAACTATCTGTGGATGAGATTTTTTTTATTATCTGTGTTTGTAACGCTGTCAGTGTGGGGATATGCCCAGGATAGTGTGTCATTATTTGAGCAGGTTGATTTTATAAGGAATAGTTTGGATGTCAAAGATTGTAGCTGGAATAATAACAGGTTGGATTTTGCCTTTGAGCAGATTATTCATGCCAGTCCCAAGCGGTATGCAATAGAAGAGCGTAGTGTTTTGGCCAATGATTTTGTTCGAATAGCGGGTTTATTAATGCAGTGGGACAGTCCAGAGGCTGCTTTGATGTTTTTGCAGCGTGCCAAGGAATTTGATCCGAATAATTCTGATGCAATACTCTTGAAATCAAAGATATATGCTTCTGTTAGAGATTATGACAAGGCTTATTCATGTCTGGTAAGAGCATATTCCAGAATATCGTCCATGCAGTATTCGCATGCTCTGCAACTATCCAGATCTATGGCTCTGTACTATGGGGTCAGGGCAAGGGAGATGTATTCACAGGGTTTTGTGCAACAGGCTTTTGATTACGTTAGTAAGTTGGATACTCTGACAATGTTGTACCCTATTCATCTTGATAATTATAATGCCTTGATGGACAGTATTATTAGTAGATTACAGATGAAATATTTCCAGAATCTGGACCGCTCTCTCGGGAGAGGAAATTATGATTCTGCTTTGATATGGCTACACAAGGTTACTTGGTTAATGTCTGATTATATTTGGTTTACTGATAGTCTGACGTTGGTAGGTCAAAGGCAAAGGATAAAGAATTTAATGGTCAGATTTGTTGAGAATGGTCTCAGCAAAGGTGATATCGATGCAGTGGTTAGTGCAATGGATAATTTCTCGTCATTGTGTGGGACATTCCCGGATAGAGATTGTCCGTATCTTTTGGATTCGCTACGAGGAATGGTTTATGAGCAGAATTATGTTCTTTTATTAAAGCGACTGAGAAGGGCAATAAGAAGGCAGGATTTTGTGGAGGCACAAGAGGATTTAAAGAGTATAGAAAAATACATTAATGATTATGATATTCATGATACTGGGGAATATTATCGTCTGCGTGATACGTTGCTCAGGCTTGTTGTTAATCAGAAGATTATGATTGTCAGAAGATTTACTCAGAAAAATGAGTATGATTCTGCTTTAGTAGCATTGGATAATCTTATGACAAGCAGTGAGCTACGCAGTTTCGAGCCAGATAGCCTGTCAGATTATAGCAGAAAAATAAAAAGGAGATATGCGCTGTACCTTCTCACCAGCCTACATGTGCAAAGGAATGATATTCTCAAGGCAGAGCAAATAATTTTAAAGTCAGGTCTTGTTGCAGATACGCTCATAATGAATAGGTTGTACAATGCACTGGCAAGACTTGGCAAGGACTGCAAGATAAAGCATGAGAAATTTTTCCAGACTTTGGGGCAAGTACATTTAGTATTGTTGGACAGAGATTTTCTAAGGGCAAGTAAAATGCTTTCTGACTTACTTAAGCTTAATGATTCGCAATGTCCTTTGCCAGTGGATACGCTTGGGGAACTGAGAAATTATATTAGTCCAATGGTTGCGTATCAGATGCTTTTTAATGATATGATGGCCGAATACACTGCTCATCATTTTGAGCGGTGTCTTGACGGAATAATGGCAGTAACAAGTTTTTATTATGATAAAAATTTAAAGAAGTATGGCACAGAGCCGCCAGATTTGTTTAAGATAATAACTTCGTTTGGTGAAGCTTTTGTGTTTGTAGCAATAAAGCGTTTTATTGCAGAAGATAGCCTGGATATGGCTTATAAGCTGCTGCAATATCTTCATTCGCAGTCTGTTCCGTCCTTTTCGACCAGGGATATTCAGCGTGAGTTGGGCTATCGTTTGGCAGTACGTGATTTTAGCCTGGATCCTTACGAAAAAAGATATAAAGCATTGCGTCGCTATTATGGTAAACATTCTTGGTGGTACCGCTATATGCTGTGGGCATATTACAGGCAGAGAACCAAGATGAAGGCGTTTAGATTTTGATAGACCTTAGATATGATAGCGCTTCGTTCCCCAGGTTAAAGATTAGATCCAATGACGAAAGGTGTGGAACAAAGCCCAGTTTGTCTTCAAAGACTTGTGGATATGCTGGTAAGTCCAGATTGGTTGGCTGTTTGGGGCTTATTTGGTTTCTCAAATCCAGTACATTCCCTTGGTAATCTTTGATATAATTTGTTGTATAATTGAGTTTTACATCGATACCAAGGAGTTGAAAGGACATTTGTAATGTGGCTATGTCCAGTTCAAAAAGAGATGTGTATCTGTGTTGGAGTAGGTCTTTTATTTCGTCGAAGAAAAAATCAAAGAATGGTGCCGAGCCATAAGCTGTTTTAATCGAGTTGATATGGTTTGATACCCAATGCTTGGAATAATCAATCTGTATTTGTGTGATGAGTTTTTTATTCTTTGACCTGCCACCTATTACTGGAACTATTAAGTTTTGTTTGCCTGCTGGGGAGAGAATAACGCAACGGTTGCGATAGGTTTGTTTAACGAAGTTTTCCTGTGCTTCGATGAGGATCTCTTTTTCGTGAATAACGTGCGCAAGATATTCAATATTAGGCCAATATGCTACGGAAAAAATTTTCATTCCTACTGTTTTTTTATGATGTTCAAAGCTTGGGCTAAAAATAATTACTATGCTTAGAGCAGGTGTAGAAAGCATGAGCGTAGCAAAGTTAAAAAGTTTATTTTAAAAATCTTTTGTTCTCTGCAAGGAGCACGTATAAGTGCATTACTTCTGTTCTGATGATAAGTCTGCTGGCTGAGAAAATTCACGTTTTTTGTGCAAAATATGTAATAGCAACCTGACCATTGGGGGTTGGTAGCCAGTGTATCCAATTTTTTAATAAAAATAGTCTTTGCTAAAGGTAAAAAAATGGCAAAAAGCAGTTATTTTTGTTAAAATAAATAGGCATAGAAATTGTCCTTTATAATAAAGCTTTTCTGGTATGAAGAAAGTTGCAAGTCTGGTCATAATAGTATTTTTTACCCTAACCTTATTTGGACGTAATTTAGATGACATAAAGCGGAGTGGTGTTATATACGTTGCATTTACCGAGAGTTCTTACAATAGCATAAATAGGTATATTGCCCAGGAGTTTGCGCGGTTTCTCAATGTTCAGCTCAAGCCAGTGATGACTACCTGGCAACAGAATTTTTCGCGTGATGGTAAGATACCGTCAGACCTTGAGACGAATCCAAATATTTCATATACACCGGATGCCCTGAAGAAGGCAGACTTTATTTGTGGTACGATTTATCTTTATCAGTGGAGGAAAAAGCTTTTCGATTATGCAGGCATAATGTATGTCAGCGATTTACTGGTTGTGCGCAAGGGCTTTTCGTGGAATTATTTTTTCCGTATGATTTTGCCTGAGGAAGTTTTGACCTTGGAGCTCAAAAATTCTGATATTAAGTCATATAAAGATTTGAAAGGCTTGCGAATAGCGCTTTTGTCAAATTCCAGTTATCAGAAAGATATTGAGAGAATCAACGAGCAAATTGGAGGTGGTATTCATGTTGTTTTGACCAAGAGCGAAGAAGAATCGCAGAGATTGATGCAGCAGGGCAAAGTGGATGGTTTTGTCGCAGTCTCTTATCTGGCATTGAAATACGTTCGTAATCATCCAGAGTCTCGTTTGGCATTCCCGGTAGGTAAGCCGTTCAAAGTAGGCTGGGCAGTGCAAAAAGGAAATCGCGATCTTCAGCGTGAGATTAATAATTTCTTTGAGACCATTAAAGGCAATGGCAAGCTTGATAAGCTATTTTTGCAGCATTATAATATTGATTACAAGACCTATCTGGAGATAATAAATTCCTATGCGCAGGCACAGTCATCTGGCCGCGACCTGGATGAGATAATGGCATCAGGAAAGATTGTTATTGCTTTGCGTGATCGAGAAATGATTTATCATCCTACTGGTAAAAAGCAGTTTTCGCAATATTTGGCCGAAGAATTTGCTAATTATTTAGGTCTTGATCTTGAGCTGGTTATAGCACCGAATTTGGCAACATATTTCGAGGATAGTGAAGGTAAAATTGTCAAAGACAGCAGTTACACGCCAGAGTTTATGAAGCGTGTGGACGTAGTGTGTGATTTGTTAGCGCCAGTGCCGTGGCGTCTTAATAAAGTAGATATTATTGGCTATGTGCCATTGGCAAAGGTCGTTGTAGCACGCAAAGGCACACGGATTACTAATATAGCAGACTTAAAGAAATTACGTGGTGTAACGGCTAAGGGATCTTCGTATGAACAGGCCTTGATAGACAATGGCATAACAAATTATTATTATGCACCTGCTGAGAAGCTTATGGACGAAGTAGCTTCGGGTAGAGCAGACTATACTTTGCAAAGTTTTATTTATAATATTTCTGATTATCCCAATTTGGAAGCAAAGTTTATAGTGGGTGATATACAGAAAGTTGGCTGGGCAATAAAACGTAATGAGCCCAAGCTGAGGCAGAAGATTCTTGAGTTCTTCGAGTTTGCACAGAAATATGGGATTCTGGATACATATTTCAAGATGCAGACAGGTATGCCGTTTAAATCAGTCGAAAAATATTTGATAGCTCTGCATCAGGCTTATAACATTGGCGTATTTCCATTTGTTTTTTACGGTACAGACCAGGGCTTGCCCCAGGAAGATATTATGGATATTTTTCAGGATAGCACTGGTTATATATGGTTTGCAACGTTGGGTGGCGCCGTCAGATTCAATGGTCGCAAAATGGTGACTTATACTACTTCTGATGGGATGCTCAGCAATGAAGTGTTTGATATTGACCAGGATAGGAAGAATAAAACAATTTATTTTGCCACATTTCATGGTATTTCTGGCTACCGCAATCATAGATTTGACACGGTTTATTCTGGTAAAGCCTTTAGACATATTTACATCGACAAATTTAATAACAAGTGGTTTTATGGAGACTTTGGGACAGTTGTGCTCAAGCA
>JALWCU010000330.1 GCA_027015275.1 Bacteroidales bacterium
CTCGTCACATCCTGGGGCTGGAGCCGGTCCCAAGGGTTGGGCTGTTCGCCCATTAAAGTGGCACGCGAGCTGGGTTCAGAACGTCGTGAGACAGTTCGGTCCCTATCTGCTGTGGGCGTTGGAGGCTTGAGGGGTCCTGCCTTTAGTACGAGAGGACCAAGGTGGACGGACCAACGGTGTACCAGTTGTCTCGCCAGAGGCATTGCTGGGTAGCTGCGTCCGGAAGAGATAAGCGCTGAAAGCATCTAAGCGCGAAGCTCGCCCCAAGATGAGGCCTCCTTTTAGGGTCCTGGGAGACTACCAGGTTGATAGGCCGCAGGTATAAGGTCAGAGATGGCCTCAGCCGAGCGGTACTAATTACCCAAAAACTTCATCGCCAAGTGCTTTGCTCCTGCGCTAGTTAACATGTCTTAAGAGATTAGTTCTATTGTGAATTACAAAGTTCTAAGGTGCCTATACCGGCGGGGTTCCACCTCTTCCCATTCCGAACAGAGAAGTTAAGTCCGCCAGGGCCGATGGTACTGCCAATTTGGTGGGAGAGTAGGTAGGTGCCTAATTTATTTAGCCTCAGCGTTAGCTGAGGCTTTTTTTATGCAAAAAATCAAAAGATAAAGTATCAAATTTTATAATTTCTATATGAATCTCTATTAGATGGCATTTTTTTTGAACAATTTCTGTTGAGATTGCGTATAAGTATTGTATAAAATAAAGTTCTGCCTATGAAGTAGTTTTACCCTCAAATTTTTTAAACGAGGGATTTATGAATTCCAAAAAGAATCTAACTGACAATGAGCTTGTTCGCATGTTTAAACAAGGCGATAAACAGGCGCTAAATGAGCTACTTTCCCGCTATAGCTCAAATGTTTATTCTTATATATTGATAATGGTTAAAAATCCTGATTTGGCAAAGGATTTTCTTCAGGAGACCTATATTAAGGTTTTTGATTCGATAAAGAGAGGAAAATATACAGAAAAAGGTGCTTTTTTTTATTGGGTAGTGCGTATTGCCCATAATTTAGTTATTGATTATTATAGGAGGAATAAGACCTTCCCAACGGTTTCAAACGATAGTATGGACTATGATTTGTTCAACTCATCGCGTTTTGCAGATAAGAACGCAGAAGACGAAATGATAGAGTTACAGACTTATAGCGACTTGAGAAATCTGGTGGAAAAATTGCCCCAAGAACAGAAAGAAGTAGTTCTTTTGAGACATTATGGTGGTCTTAGTTTCAAGGAAATAGCAAAAATTACAAATGTAAGTATAAATACGGCTTTAGGAAGGATGCGTTATGCACTGATTAATTTGCGTAAACTTATTGTAAAGTATAAAATTAATCTTAATTACGATTGATACTGTTGTCTTTTCATAGGCTGTTAACCAAGATTTTTCATCTAAGTGTTCAATTTATTCGTCCCAGTATAATGTGCTTTTAAGTAATGCAGAAGAGTTTGGAGGATTGGCCAGTGGTTTGCTTAACTTACGCTTCTTCTGCACTTAAGAATATTAGAATATTTAATAGCTTGTGTTTTTATAGGGACTTAGCTGAAAGTATAATGACTTAATACAAAGAAGGTTATCTACCGTCATCGAGGCAGTTTTAGGGGTAAAAATCCTCTAAGACTGCCTTTTTTTACATCCAGTGTAGTTAGCTTAGATATGATTTTTTATAAAGTATCCAGAATTGCAAAAAGGAAAGGGTAGTGTTTCAAAAAGTATGTAAGGCGAGCTCAGTTAGAGTTCTTAAATTTGCAGAAACAACAAATAAAAAAATATAAGAAAATGGAAAGAACGAGATTTCCATTACCATAGCTCAACCTTACACGTAGTCAAATTAAATCTATTTTAGCCAAAATTGCAAGTAAACCTGATGGTTATAATGAACTGTTGGGCTTGATGATAGAGGCCATAATGGAGTCAGAGCGACAAGTTTACAAGGAGGAAACAGGAGATGTAGGAAACGGTTATCGGCCACGCAGGATAATCTACGACAGGTTAGTATTGAGTCTGCGAGTACCAAGGACAAGATTTACAAACTTTTACCCAATGATATTGGCAATACTGAGCCAGTGGGAGGAAGAAGCAAAAGAGATGGCATTTAAGCTATATTCAATGGGTTTGACAACAGAACAAATAGGAGATATATTTGAGACACTTTATGGCCGTTCCTATAGCAAAAGCCAGATAAGTAAGATATTTTCAGGCGCCAGCCAGATAGTAAAACAATGGTTAGACGGGCCGTTAAACTGGTATTATCCGATAGTTTATATAGATGCTACGTTATCTATACCCGTCGTGGAGGTCAGGTAAGCAAAGAGGCTTATTATACAGTTTTAGGAGTAAAGCCAGATAGAACGAGAGAAGTATTGGCTATAGTGAATTTTCCAACAGAAAGTAGTCAAGGATGGCAGGAAGTTATTGGCGAGTTAAAGAGGCGAGGAGTTAGGCGAATAGATTTGTTTGTCTCTAATGCTTTGCCAGGCATAGAGGATGCCATAGCCACTCATTTCAGTTCTGCCTCTGTTCAGTTATGTGCAGTTCATTTGAAG
>JALWCU010000331.1 GCA_027015275.1 Bacteroidales bacterium
GTGAATACTGGCAGCCGAGAATAAAAAAAGCCGAGCCAAACGACTCGGCTCTGTGGACCCGATGGGAGTCGAACCCACGACCTCCAGAATGCCATTCTGGCGCTCTAGCCAGCTGAGCTACGGGCCCTTTATTTATTTGGTTCAGCAAAAATATAAATTCATCTGTTAATTTTCAAAATTCTTATCAACTAAAATTTTTACGCATGATGACAAAAAAAGGAAGGCCCTTTCCAGAGCCTTCCTTAGCAAGCTGGAGAAAGGTTAATATTTATTTCTTTGTCCTTGCCAGACGGATACCTATCGTACCTTGAGATTTGTTAGGCATGAAATGAAAGCGCTTTGTTATTCGCATATAAGAACGAGGGCTCTTAAACGAACCACCTCTATAGACTCTATCACTCCCAGTTTGTGGACCATGAGGATCAGTATCCGGGCTATTGGCATAATACTTAGGATCATACCAATCCCAGCACCATTCATAAGCATTTCCCAGCATATCATAAAGGCCAAGTTCATTCGGCTTTTTTTGTCCTACCTCATGGGTATGGTCCCCTGAATTTGCAGAATACCATGCAACATCATCCAGATTAGTACTCCCTGGGTAAGGAAAACCTTTCGATTCTACGCCACCACGTGCTGCGTACTCCCACTCAGCCTCTGTTGGTAGCCGATAACCGTTAGCGTCCCAATTTACTTTCTCTATAACAAAGCCCATTGAATCTTCTTTGAACTCATATACCTTGTCCAGATGGAATGAAGAGCTCAGCCAGTTGCAATATTTAATAGCACCTATCCAGCTCACATTGATGACAGGATGTTTGCCCCGTCCAAAGCCTCCATCATCGGGTTTGGGATATCCAGTAGCCTCGCTAAACAGATCAAACTGGTCAAAGGTAACTTCGTATTTCCCTATATAAAAATCACTTATTTTGACTTTATGCTCTGGTTTCTCGTCGCGCGCACTTGGACCTGGCGAATAATCATTCCCCATATAAAATTCTCCTCCTTGCACAAATACCATCTCCGGCTCCTTCATCTGCGAAAAAGCTAAGGTAACTATCAAGAGCATAAAAACAGTAGAGATTAGTCTTTTCATAGCTATATTTATTTATTTTAATTTTAATACTCAAAAATCTTTCCACAAAGATAAAAAAACAGCGATAAATTCATATTTATTTACATTAACGGAAAAATTTTTCATATAATTGTATGTCAATAAAAAAATTAATAAAAACCTGTAAACATGCCAAAATATAAACGTATTCTTCTTAAACTAAGCGGTGAAGCCTTAGCAGGACCCCAGGGTCAGGGCTTACATGCCGATACAATTGCTGAGTTTGCGAGAGAAATTATTGATGCTACTAATTTAGGCACTCAAATCGGCGTCGTCCTCGGCGGTGGCAATATTTTTCGTGGACTTAAAGGAACCAGCTTAGGAATAGAACGTGTCAAAGGCGATTACATGGGAATGCTCGCTACTGTCATTAATGCCCTTGCTATTCAGAGTATTCTCGAACATTTAGGTAAAAAAACTCTTGTGTTAACTTCTACATTTATGGAACCTTATGCACAGAGATATTCGCGTTCTAAAGCCATAGATGCCTTAGACAACGGGCAGGTAGTTGTTTTTGCCGGTGGCACAGGCAATCCCTTTTTTACAACCGACTCAGCGGCTGCTTTGCGTGCCGCTGAGATCAATGCTGATATTCTGCTCAAAGGTACTAATGTAGAAGGTGTTTACGATAGTGATCCAAGAAAAAATCCCAATGCCAAACTCTTAAAGGAAATAACGTTCAAAACAGCTATTGACAAAGAGCTGAGAGTCATGGATATTACGGCTTTTACTCTTTGCCAGGAAAATAATATTCCAATTATTGTGTTCAATATTTTTAAAAAAGGGAATATTTTGAAAATTTTGGACGGTCAAAATATCGGTTCTTTAGTACATTAAATTTTTCTAAACGAACAAAAAGATAGCTATGACCAAAAGATTATTTAGCATAGTTTTAATCAGTCTTTTACTAATACTTGGGCACGGGGCTAAGGCTCAGGTAGAACATCATGACTTTTGGAAATTTTCTACAGAAAAAATTTCCAAAAGCGAGTTATATCTTGTCTTTAATGTTAAAATTGATCCATCATGGCATTTGTACGCACCAAGCAATCCTCCAGGTGGCTCTTTACCCTTGAGCATATCTCTTAAAGCATCGCCCGATTATCAGTCCGATGGTAAAATAATTGAAGTAGATACTCCGATTAAAGTTTACGATGAAATTTTTCAAAAAGATGAATATTACTATGAAAATCATGCTACCTTTAAAATAAAAATAAAAATCCTAAAGCCAGTCGATTTTGATGTTAAAGGTACTATTGACGGTCAAGTTTGCACACCGCAAGGTCGTTGCATTAATTTTGATCATGACTTTTCTATTCATGTCAATGGAAGCCAGTATAAACCAAGCACGGCTATTACTAATCAACCACAAAAGACTAAGAAAGAAGAGCAGAAACTAAATGTCTCCATAAAACAAAAAAAGCAACAAATAGAATCTACTGCTGTAATTAAAACTACCCCTATAAAAATTAATTCTCAAAACACAAATAATCCTGACACTGCCGCGAGGAAAGTAAGTCTCAAACCTACTGGCTATACGCCTATCCTCGCCGTTAATAATCCATGGTCAGGACAAGGTAAAAAGCAAAACTTATGGTGGTTCTTTTGGATATCATTTCTTCTGGGATTAGCTGCATTACTGACGCCTTGCGTATTCCCTATGGTACCTATGACAATAGCTTTCTTTATCAAAGGTAAAGACAAGGTACGCGGTCGAATCAATGCAATGATTTATGGCATATCAATCATAGTTATTTACACATTGCCTATAGCTATACTTGTTGGAATTACAAATGTTCTGGGCGGCGAAAATTTATCCGCTGACTTTGCCAATTGGATTTCAACACACTGGCTGCCCAATATCTTGTTCTTCATAATCTTCCTGATTTTCGCAGTTTCTTTCTTTGGCGCTTTTGAATTAACATTGCCTTATAAATGGGTAAATAAAATCAGCAAAAAATCTGAGCAGGGCGGACTTGCTGGTATCTTTTTCCTGGCATTTACGCTGGTTCTAGTATCGTTTTCATGTACTGGACCTATTGTTGGCGGTATCTTAGTAGAATCAACACAGGGTGGAGCTATTCTCAAGCCTATTCTCGGTATGTTAGGATTTTCTCTGGGTGTAGCATTACCTTTTACTCTGTTTGCGCTGTTCCCCGAATTTCTAGAAACACTTCCAAAATCCGGTGGCTGGCTTAACTCCGTCAAAGTAGTTCTTGGTTTCTTTGAGCTTGCACTGGGTATGAAATTTTTATCAATCGCTGATCAAACATACCATTGGGGACTTCTTAACCGCGATGTTTACCTCTCATTCTGGATAGTAATCTTTTCTCTTATGGGACTCTATCTTATGGGTAAAATAAAATTTGCTCATGACACTGATGTCGAAAGAATAGGCGTTCTAAGACTTTTCTTCATAATCTTTACATTCGCTTTTGTAGTCTGGATGATACCAGGTTTGTGGGGAGCACCTCTCAAGGCACTATCTGGTTATTTACCGCCAAAGACAACACAGGCCTTTGATATAGAAAGATTTACACTAGGACATTCGACTGCCGGTATATGTGATGTTCCTATGTATTCCGACAGGCTTGAACTCCCTCATAATCTGGAAGGATATTTCGATGTATATCAAGCACTTAACTGCGCAAAAAAACAAAAAAAGCCTATTTTTGTTGACTTTACAGGCCATGGATGCGTGAACTGTCGAAAGATGGAAGAATATGTCTGGTCTGACCCTCGTGTTTTAAAAATTCTGCAAAACGATTACATTATTCTGTCACTTTACGTTGACGACAAAGTAATCCAAACGCCCAAGAGCAGATGGTTCATATCACTGGCTGATGGAAAGATGAAAAAAATGCTGGGCAAGCAAAATGCTGATATAGAGATTGTTAATTTTGATAAAAATGCTCAGCCATTTTACGTACTTATCGATTGGAAGGGAAATGTCTTGGCTCGACCAATGGAATATGACACTAATGTGGATGATTTCATCAAATTTCTTAAACAAGGGATAACTAATTTCAAAAAGCTACATCCTTTTTAATAACTTTACATAACAAAAATGGCAGTTCCTCCGTACTATAGGAGGAGCTGCTAAAATTGAAATAAATGAAAAAATATATCGTTATACTGTTAATAAATTCTCTTTTTTTCTCTACAATCACACAAGGTCAAGGCACCCAGACCCAAAAAGCTTTTCGCTCACTGGAAAAAGCGTTAGCAAATCCCCAGAATGTAGAATATTTATACTTAAACAACACAAATCTGGACACAATCCCTAGGGATATTTCTAAATTCATCAATCTCAAAGGACTATACCTACAACACAATAGAATACGTGCTTTGCCACCCGAACTATTCTCTCTAAAAAAACTTGAAGTTCTCAACCTTTCGTGGAACGACATACAGACCCTGCCGCAAGACATCGGTAAACTAACTAACCTCAAGGAGCTTAACCTTTATTCTAACAGTATTGATTCAATACCAGAGAGCATAGGCGATCTACAAAATCTGCAAAAACTCTTTTTGGGAAGAAATAATATTACTCACATACCAGCATCAATTTCAAAACTTAGTAATATCCAAATACTCAGTCTAAGCAACAATCAAATAACACAGTTGCCCCCTGAGATAATGCAACTTCAAAACCTCAGAACACTAGACTTACAAGGCACCAGAATAGGCTATAGCAAAATAATGGCTATCCAGAAAAAAATGCCTAAGACTAATGTTATTTACTAAAGCTTGCAATCAATTTAGGAAATTTTCCCTCTGCTATTCGGTCATCAGTTTCCTATGTGATAGGCAATGCTGCTATGACAATTGACATATTGAGCATCAAATTAGTATAAATTCGACGCGAGAACAGGCCAAGATGTGAGCTTGTTCGTTGCAAGAGTTAATTATTGCCACTATTCTTTGCCAGTGAATACCTGCACAATAATGTGAATGGTATTATAGCTATCCGTCTGACATACAAAAAATTGCTCTCGATAATCCCCTCAAACAAGCAAAAGCAATGCCGAAGAGAGAACTGACAGCTGATTGAATTGGTATGGGCAGACTTTCTATGCAGGCTAATCTTGTACGTAGCTATAATTATTGTCAAATTCCTGTGTTTTATACACTAGCCATACTTTTTCTTCTGCAATAGGTATTTTCTTATCTTTGTGGCAAAATTAAATTTATAGAACATGATAAAATCCTGGAATGAGCTAAAGCCACGGTTTGAAGAGTTTTTGCAAAGCAACCCGCAGAACGAAGCAGAATTAGAACAGTGGTTTTTACAGCGCAGCGATTTGCTCTCAGAGATTGATGAAGACCTGGCATGGCGCTATATAAACATGACCCGTGATACGCAAAACCAAGATTATCAGAAGGCTTATAATGATTTTGTCGAAAACATACAGCCCAATGTAATACGCTATTCGCATGAGCTTAACAAAAAGCTTGCTGAGCATCCGTTTTTGTCGAGCCTAGAGAAGAAGTATTTTACGGCTATACGTAAGATACGGCGTGAGATTGAGCTGTACAATGAGAAGAATATACAGCTGATGACAGAGGAAGATAAGCTCTCACAGGAGTTTGCACGTATTACGGGCGTGATGACGATAAGGTGCGAGGGCAAGGAGCTCACAATGCAGCAGGCTGGACGTTATTTTTATGATCATCGTCGAAGCATGCGAAAGAAGGTTTATAAGAAAATTGCCAGCCGCCGCCTGAAGGATTATACTAAGCTTAATGAATTGTTGGACAATCTGATAGATGTCCGTACGCAGATTGCGCACAACGTGGGATATGATAATTTTCGTAATTACAAGCATGACGAGCTGGGACGTTTTGATTACACTGTAGAAGATGTTCTGAAACTTGATCAAGGCATTGCTAACGAGGCAGTGCCTGTCATGGAACAAGCCCTGGGCATAAGGCAACAGAAATTGGGGCTAAAAAGTCTCAAACCCTGGGACATGGAAGTGGATATTGACAAGGGGCAGCCCCTAAAGCCTTTTGACACAAATGAAGAGTTTATAGAAAAGACGATAAAGACGCTTTCGTCGGTGCGGCCTAAGTATGGGGAGTTCTTTCGTACAATGGCGGACAAAGGTTTTTTGGACTTGGAGTCGCGTAAAGGCAAAGCACCTGGTGGATATAATTATCCGTTGTTAGTTAGTAATGTGCCATTTATTTTTATGAATGCAGCAGGTACTATTACGGATGTTCATACAATTGTGCATGAGGCTGGGCATGCAGTGCATTCTTTCCTTAGTTCAAATTTGCAAGTTATCGAACAGAAGGAATTGCCGTCGGAGGTAGCAGAGCTTGCTTCTATGTCCATGGAGCTTATTTCTATGGAACATTGGCATTATTTTTTCCCAGATGAGAATGACCTGAAGCGTGCTAAGCGTTATCAGCTTGAAAGTGTACTTCGCGTATTGCCGTGGATTTCCTTGATTGATAGTTTCCAGCAATGGATTTATACTAATCCAGGGCATTCGACGGTAGAGCGTTATTCCTGGTGGCTTTCTTTGGTCAAAAAATATTTTGGAAAGAGTGTGGATTGGACAGATGTTGAGTGGTATGCGGCAAACTTGTGGCAAAAGCAATTGCATATTTTTGAAGTGCCATTTTATTACATTGAATATGCCATAGCACAGCTGGGAGCTATAGCAGTGTGGCGTAACTATAAGCAAGACCCTGACAGAGCACTGGATATGTATGAAAAGGCTTTGTCTCTGGGCTTCAGCCGTCCTATTCCTGAGATTTATAGTGCTGCGGGCATAAAGTTTGATTTTTCGGATGATTATATCAGGCAACTCATGGACTTTGTGTTTGAGCAGTACAAAGAGCTATTGTAAGTTTTTTGCAGCTGTGTAAGTCAATTAGCGGATTAATGCAGATTGAAAAAAATACAATAAAAATAACTGAATATGAAGGTGTTGGGTAATATTATCTGGTTGATTTTTGGTGGGCTTGAGTCCGCATTGGTTTATTTCATAGCCAGTCTGCTGCTGGCAATAACGATAATAGGTATTCCGTTTGCTGCCCAGACGTTTAAGATAGGTTTGATGACTCTGTGGCCCTTTGGTTCCGAGGTAGTTACAGTGGATGAGAATCAGGGATGTTTGACACTGATAATGAATATTATTTGGATTTTGATAGGTGGACTGTGGATAAGTGTAATTCATGTATTTTTTGGTGTTTTGCTGGCTCTGACTATTGTAGGATTGCCTTTTGCTCAGCAACATTTTAAGCTGGCTGTCCTGGCTCTTAGTCCTTTTGGCAAGGATATTAGATAGTCGTCGAGATGCGAATTTGAAAAAGCGCCGAAGTAGAATTTATTATTACTTACAAAGATTTTCATTTTTGTAATACTTTCATAATTTTACGTTTAAATTCTTTATTTATCGTTATGGCATTAAATAAGTTGCGGAAAGACAGGGAAATATCCACAGAGGAAAATATTCTTGTGGCAGCAAAGAAGGTTTTTATTGAAAAAGGATTTTATGGGACAAGCACATCTGACATAGCGCGTGAAGCAGGGGTTAATAAAGCACTTCTACATTATTACTATAGGTCCAAGGAAAGGCTCTTTAGGCAAGTTTTTAGGCAGGAGATTGAGGACATGGCAGATAAAATTTTTCTGCTGCTGGGAGGAGAGATTGACCTATTCGAGAAGATCAGACTTTTTATAGAGAATCTGAATGCTGTTTATTTTTCCAGTCCCAAGCTTATCAGCTTTATTGTGTGTGAAGTAAATCGTAATGATAGTAAAGTGCTGGAT
>JALWCU010000332.1 GCA_027015275.1 Bacteroidales bacterium
CAGTTGCAAATTTAAAGATTAAATCATTATGCTTAAACATTATAAATCTATTTTAGGACTTTTTACTATTTTTCTACTAATAGCCAGTTCTTGCAAAAAAGAAGAGCATCACAAGTTGCAAGTAACGGTTAACCAGACAGATACAGTCAATTTAGCCACATCTATCAACAAAATTTACTATTCCCTACCTTCACCTCTCGAAATAGCAAATGTCATAGAATCTCGCAAGATTGAATTTTTTTCAAGCTCTCTTTACCCAACATCGGAAGTACTAAAATTTCAGACAGACGATTCAAAATCTATTGCTTTAGGCATATACAGCGCTGATCTTAGCTTTTGCGTAGTCTTTTCACAGCAACAGCTCGCATTAGAATACTTTGATGTTATAAAGCAACTTGCAACTGACTTAGACCTGGTAACAGTCTTAACAGACTCTGTCATGAACCTTATAGAGCAAAATCTGAATAACATTTACGAATTGCAGAGAATAGTTGGTCAAATCTTATTCAAAGTAGATGCTATCCTCGAAGAATCTCAACGCAGAAATTATGCTCTGCTAAGCATATATTCCGGATGGGTTGAGAGCTTCTATCTGACAATATCCTTTGGTCAAAATACACAAGACGACTCAGTGCGTAATAATATTTACCATATAATAGCGGATGAATATTTAGTTATTAATAATATTATCAATATGCTACAAGCCAGCAGCTTAAAAGAAAAACAACAACTAATCAGCTACACACAGGAAATGAAAGAATATCTAAAAAAACTTGTTAAAATATCATATAAGGAGGAATACGATCCTTACAGCGATGAATACATTAAACGCAAAGTAATAAAATACTCCTTGAACCAAACTGACATTGATAATCTAAAACAAATTACAGAGAAAATTCGTAATAATTTAATATCAAAAGTTTCTTAATTTCGCAAAATGCTAGTCTAAAGCCAGTTTGTTATGAAAAAATACATCATTTTTCTATCTATATCGCTACTTTTCAATACATTAACTTTTTCGCAATGTAAAGATTATATAAAAGCTGTTGCACCATCTATGCTCGAGCCTTATGTATCAGATGGCAATTTCTTTGCTCCAACAATATACGAAGGCGACAAGGTGACACTGAAAAGAACTTTTATTGGTGGACAACAATACAAAATAATGATTATGGGTATGAATCTCTGGCAAAAATACATTACCATTAAAGATGACGACGGCTTTACTCTATTCCAAAATTTCCCTCCCAGAAGGCATAAACACTTTAATTGTACTTTCACTGACTGGCAAGGTAACTCTATACCTTGTCTGGGGCAAACTTATTTTGAATTCAAGCCCGACCATACTATCACATTAATAATTAAAGTAAAAGTTCAGAAAATAGCCAAAAGAAAAAAAGACCGAGTCAAAGGCTGTTTGGGAATAGTCGTAGGCTATTTACCAAAAAAAACTAATTAGCCCCCCTCTAAGTTAGAAAATACTTTTTGCGTATCTTTAAAAAAATCTATTTTTGTTTAAAAAATAAAAAAAGATATCATGAGAAGATTTACTTTGCTTTTTTTCTCTATGCTATTGAGCCTTAGTGTATTAGCAGGCCCTGTCGGTCAGAAACTAGCTCGCAGGGTAGCAGCTCAATTCTACTCTTCCTTAACAGGGAAAAAATCAGTGAAATTTGACAAAGAGCTAACGTATAAATACGATGGCCACAAGACTATGTATATCTTCACTATAAAAGATGGAGGCTTTGTTATTACAAGTACTGATGACAATATTAAGCCAATCATTGCTTATTCTGCCCAAAATGATTTCCCTCTTCCTATTCAAAGTCCAGAAGTCAAATGGTGGCTTAATATCTATTCTTCACAAATTGATTATGTGCTTGATAATAACGTCACTCTCACAAAGAACCAAGATTTATGGACCAAATATAGCAATGGCGAAATCCAGCATCCAAAGCAACAGGTCGGGCCCCTGGTACATACAGAATGGAATCAATCCGGAGGTGATGACACTTATCCTTACAATTATTTCTGCCCAGGAGGTGCACCAGTTGGATGCGTGGCCACTGCAACATCTCAAGTGATGAAATATTGGGAGTATCCAAAAACTGGGCGAGGGTGGCATACTTATGTTCACCCACAATATGGTAGGCTCTCTGCCACTTTCGACACAATTAATTTCGATTGGGCAAAAATGCCACTTACATCGAGTAGCTTCTATGTTGCACTGTTAAGCTATTCTGTTGGCGTAGCTATAGATATGGATTACGAAACAACAGGGTCCGGCGCTTATACCTTTGACCTTACCTATGCCCTGACTAATTACTTTAAATATAGCGATGACATAATGTATTATTCCCGTAGTACTATCGAAAAATATTATGGCAAGCAAGCATGGATAGACACTCTTAAGAATCAGCTCGATATGGGCTATCCCATGGTCTATGCTGGCTACGGAGACCAGGGGGGGCATGCTTTTGTTTGCGACGGCTACAATGATCAAGATCAATTCCATTTCAACTGGGGCTGGGCTGGCTCTTATGACGGCTGGTTTGACCTGGACAAGCTAAACCCTGGGAATGACGACTTTTCTCAGTCTCAAAGCGCTCTCATTAATATCCATCCACCAAAGCAAGTACCAAGTTTTATCGCTGTTAAGAGTCAGAGCCCATTCGTACATAACCAAAAAACTAATGAAGTTATGCGCTATATCGACGCAGTGGATGACAACATAGCTTATGCAGTTCCTAACACATCTGCTGGCATTGGTAAGACAAAAACTGGTGGCGCTGTCTGGGAATTTATCCCGCTACCCAGTGATTACAGCAATTATGGAGTTTCGATGATAGACGCTATTAACAAAGATACTTTATTTATCCCTATCTTCTCTAATGGAATTGGAAATACTTACCTCCTTAGATCCACAGACGGCGGACAGACATGGGAAAAAGTCCTGGAAGGAGCAAAAGCCGGCACAAGCTTCTTTAATGTAGTCCATTTCTTTGACCCAAAACACGGTATTGTCGAAGGCGATCCTGTTAATGGTGAATTCGAAATATACACAACTGACGATGGCGGCCAGACTTGGACACAAGTTGATGCAAGTGAAATCCCAGATGCACTCAAAGGAGAATACGGTACAGTTGGATACTTTTATGGCGATAACAATAATATATGGTTCTTCACGACAAAAGGTAGAGTTTTCCGCTCCAAAGACATGGGCAAAACCTGGGATGTAACACCACTAAAAACCCCAGCAGACATAGGCGACCCAGAAGGAAACGACAGAGCAGATCTGGCAGGAGCGGTCCTGAAAAATGGTACTGGTTCAATTGTCGAAACTTATGCAGAATTCACATCCAATGATACTCTATATCACCGCTATTACTACTATACTACAGACTTTGGAGACACATGGACACAATACACACCTAATGACAGCATTACTGCCGAACAAATAAGAACTGTTCCAGGGGAGAACATATTAATTGCTGTAGGAAACGGTATTCATTATTCATCAGACGGCATAAACTGGTCTTCATTTCCACAATTCTACAATCTTTTCTATATCAATGCAATAGACCTTGTATCTGACGACTACGGCTATATGGGCTCACCTAAATGGGGCTTTGCAAATGGCGCCTGGATATTCGGATACAACGACAAAGCAATACCTGATTTTAAATCGTCTGTACAAAGAGCTTGTCAAGGAAGCCAAGTCCAATTCTCTGATGCTTCTCTCGGCCTTGTAAATTCATTGACCTGGAACTTCGGAGCTGGTGCTAACCCTCCAACTGCAACTGGTCCAGGACCTCACAACGTTACATACACAACAGCAGGGCAAAAAACCATTACTTTGACCATTACAGACGCCAACGGCAACCAATCATCTATACAAAAACAGTTCACCGTTGACGGACAGATACCAGATTACATTGCTCAAATTCAAGGCGAAAAGATACCATTAATCAACAAATCTTACACATATTCAGTTAAAGACCAGGGAGATAAATATAAATGGGATTTCCCTACTATCTGGACAGTGAAGACAGACAAAGACACAAGTGTTCAGAAAGTAACAATTAAGGGGAGCCTCGGTCAAAAAGAAATTCACGTTACTCCATATAATGGCTGCGGCGAAGGTGAAACATCTAGCCTTATTGTTACTGTGGTTGGTGGTATCGATAACCCTTATCCAAATCCCTCATCAGACTATGTCTATATCGAAAAGACACAAGACTGTAACATATATGTTTACAACAATTCCGGAAAATTAGTCCAAAAAATCAACAATGCTTCATACCTGACCATTCTTAATGTCGCTGATAGCAAATATCAAAGCGGCATTTATACCGTAGTCATTGTTAACAAAGACGGGAAAAAACGTATGGTAAAAGTCCTGGTAGTAAAATAGCATTGACTAAAAAACTATAAAGACCTATTGTTAAGCATATTAAATTTAGCTTAGCCCACACAAAAGCCCGACTACAAACCTTCGTCGGGCTTTTTATAAACTGTCAAAGTAGTATCAACGAGCATAATTATCAAGCCAGAATACAAAGAAGGCGCCGCAGTAACCCCGCGGCGCCTTAAATTTATTTTATAAGCTATGTGGATTAAAGGCTCCCTTTCCATAAACCATGGAGGTTGCAGAATTCACGCGCATAAACTTCTTTGCCTTCTGGTACTTCAAACTCTGCTTTTGGCTCATCGCCTGCATTTAAGAATTTACGATATACTGCGCCATCAACAATTAGTTCAATCCATTCAATATGATGTTTCTCTTCCATTGGATGAGCCTGATTCTCACCCACTTTAACCACATATTTATTACCTACTCTTTCTATAAAAGGAACATGCTTCTCAGTAGAAGATTCTGCCGTTTTTTCATCAAGCAACTGCATTGGCTCGCCGCAGCATACTAACTCACCACCGCCAACATGCAGTACTTCAACGATATTACCACAAACATTACATTTATAAACCTGTATCTTTTCCATAATTTTATTTTTTAAAATTTTACTGATTTCTGAAATTATACAAAAATGGAGCAGAAAACAAATTCCCGCCCCATTTTTTATTCAAAGCTTTAAATACTCTTGTAGCATAGCCACCAGTCAAAGCATTCAATCTCACCCTTAGCCTTCTGTTCATCACGTTTAGCTTTGAGATCCATAGTGTTTGCAGGCGGCAGAATTACCTTATCACCAATCAACTCATTATTAGGCCAATCAGCTGGCAATGCAACGCCATAAGTATCAGATGTCTGCAAGCCCTTGAGTGCACGCAAAATCTCGTCGAAATTACGTCCCAGCTCAGGTGGATAGTAAATTATTGCTCTGACAATACCGTTTGGATCAATGAAAAATACTGCACGTACAGTTGTCGTGCCGTTCTCAGGGAGCATACCTAGCTCATTTGCTACATTGCCATTATCATCGGCAATAATAGGAAATTCAATCTTTACACCCATATTCTGCTCTATCCATTCTACCCACTTTATATGTGAGAATACCTGGTCCACAGACAAACCTAAAAGGTCAGCATTCAACTTACGGAAGTCTTCATAACGCTTCTGAAAAGCAACAAACTCTGTCGTACAAACAGGTGTAAAATCAGCAGGATGGCTAAAAAGAATAAGCCACTTTCCTGAATAATCAACTGGCAAATGTTTAACACCATGAGTGGTATTAACTGTCATTTCCGGAAATCTCTGTCCAATCTTAATCATAGTTCTTAGTTTTTATGTTTAATTTTTACATCAACAAATGTAATCTATTTAGAATAATTCTAAAATAAGAATTAATATAATTATGATTCTTTAACATTTTACTTTTTCAACAAAAATTTATTAATTACAAACAAAAAAAACAATGAAAAAACACTTTTTAACACTGGCAGTCTTTTTGGTAATCATCGGATTCTCTTCATGCTCTTTATTTCGCAAGGAGATTAGTTTCAATGTCAACGACACTGTCAACACCAAGATTCCCGCTACTCTAAACATTAACGTACCTTTTAACATTCCAATCCCTCCTGTAAGCACTTCTGCTACAGAAGAATTTGAAAATAAGCACACAGCACCCGACCTACTCGAAAAGGTTGCCCTGACCGACTTGACAATTACTATCACTAGCCCATCAGACCAGACATTTGCTTTTCTCAACGAAATTTATATTTATATCCAAAAATCTGACGGCAGCGACGAAAGACTTATAGCATCAGCAACAAATATTTCATCCACAAGTAAAACAATATCCTTGACTTGCACAGAGGAAAACCTTGTCCCATATCTTCAAGAAAGTTCATACAAACTGCGTCTGAAGGTCAAAGCAAAACAAATTCTTACTCATGACGTTTATGTCTCAATTAATCTTAAATTCCGTGTAACAGCGCAGCTTATTAAATAAATTTCCATGATGTAATGATTGGTATTAAGTCTTTATTTGAATAATTTTGCTGGTTAATAATAGGTTTCATACGCTATGGATTGGATTGAAATTTTCGGAGCTCGCGAACACAACCTCAAGGATATTGACATTAGGATACCGCATAACAAGCTCACTGTCATTACAGGGCTAAGCGGCAGTGGAAAGTCATCCCTTGCCTTTGATACAATCTATGCCGAAGGCCAACGCCGCTATTTAGAGACATTTAACTCGTATGCCCGCCAATTCGTTGGCACCCTCAAGCGTCCTGATGTTGACAAAATAAACGGCCTCTCGCCTGTCATTGCAATTGAGCAGAAAACTGTAAGCAAAAACCCACGTTCCACTGTAGGCACTATTACAGAAATTTACGATTTCCTGCGTTTGTGGTTCGCCCGTGCTGCCGACGCTTACTCTTATGTAACAGGTGAAAAAATGGTAAAATATTCTGATGCCCAGATAATTGAACTCATACGCGAGCAGCTCAAGGGCAAAAAGGTACTTGTTCTCGCACCCGTTGTAAAATCACGCAAAGGCCATTACAAAGAACTTTTTGAAAAATTCTACAAACTAGGATTTTCTCAAGTACGTATAGATGGGGAATTGAGAGAAATTAGCCCAGGCATGCGACTGCAAAGATACAAGACACACAACATAGAAATAGTAATCGACAAAATTATTATTCCCGAAAGCAATAATAATGAAGGCGGCATCAAGCGTCTCAAGAAATCCGTCGAACTTGCCATGAAATATGGCAAAGGCACTATAATGACAATGGACAAAGATACAGAGCAGGTGCGCTATTACAGCCGAAAACTCATGTGCCCCACTTCTGGCATTTCTTATGATGAACCAGCACCTAATACTTTCTCATTCAACTCACCACAAGGATATTGCCCAAAATGCAAGGGACTGGGATACATTGAAAAAATCGATATTCACAAGCTCGTACCTGACCCTTCAAAGTCTATTTACAATGGTGCCATTCAACCCCTGGGCAAGTTTCGTTCGAACATCCTTTTCTGGCAAATGGATGAAATTCTTAGAATAGATGGACTTTCGCTTAAGACACCATTCAAGGATTTGCCTACCGAGACAGTAGAAAAAATCTTATACGGCACTGACCAACAACTGCGATTATCTGGTACCCCTCTTGGGGACCTTGCCAAATACTACACAAAATTTTCTGGCATTGTTAATGAGCTGCTACACGGCACATTGGCTGAAAAAGGCGAAAAACTAAAGGACTATTTTCACAAAGAAACCTGCCCAGTATGCCACGGCGCAAGGCTCAAGAAGGAAGCACTTCATTTCCGCATTGACGGCAAGAACATTGCTGAGCTGGCTGAGATGGACATTGACGAACTTTTTCAATGGCTGGACGGAATAGAGGAACGCCTGTCTGAACGGCAGAAACAAATATCTACAGAAATTCTCAAGGAAATACGAAGCAGACTAAAATTTCTCGTTGATGTGGGCGTTGGTTACTTATCCTTGAACCGTCCCGCTGCTACTCTTTCTGGTGGGGAAGCTCAACGCATACGACTGGCGACTCAGATTGGTTCGCAGCTGGTTAATGTACTCTATATCCTCGACGAACCTAGCATTGGTTTGCATCATCGCGATAACTTACGCCTGATTGAATCACTAAAACAACTGCGAGATAGGCAGAACACGATTATTGTTGTTGAACATGACGAAGAAATAATGCGTCAAGCAGATTATCTGATTGACATGGGACCAGGTGCCGGACGTCATGGTGGACAAATTGTAGCTCACGGCACACCTGCGCAAGTAATTAAAACAGACTCATTGACAGCACAATACCTTAATGGCAAAAAACAAATACCTGTGCCCAGAGAAAGACGAAAAGGGAATGGCAAGTTCATAACAATCCACGGCGCACGCGGAAATAATTTGAAGAATATTACTGTTTCGTTTCCTTTGGGTAAATTTATTTGTATAACAGGTGTCTCTGGTAGCGGCAAATCAACACTGATAAACGACACTCTATACCCACTGCTTGCCCAAAAGCTCTATAATTCCACAGCATATCCACTTGAGTATGATAAAATCAAAGGAACAGAGAATATCAACAAGGTAGTTGTGGTTAACCAAGCTCCCATTGGCCGTACACCACGATCTAATCCCGCCACTTACACAAAAGTTTTTACTCACATAAGACAAATCTTTGCTCAGACACCTGTAGCAAAAATACGTGGATATACAGCCAGTACTTTTTCTTTTAACGTAAAAGGTGGACGATGTGAGGCTTGCAAGGGTTCGGGCGTCAAAGTCGTAGAGATGAAGCTCATCCCAGATGTTTATGTTACATGCGACGTATGCGGAGGAAAACGATACACGCCTGAGACATTGGAAGTCAGATACAAGGGCAAGAGCATATCAGATATACTTGACATGACTATTAATCAAGCCATTGAATTCTTTGAAAATCACCCTAAGGTTTTGACAATACTGCAAGCACTGAAAGACGTTGGGCTGGGCTATATTAAATTGGGGCAAAACTCTACAACTCTTTCTGGTGGCGAAGCACAACGCATAAAGTTAGCTTCCGAACTTGCCAAAAAAGCAACGGGAAAAACACTTTACATATTGGACGAGCCTACTACTGGAATGCACTTTGGTGATATACAGAAACTACTCGACGTGCTGCACCGCCTGGTGGACAAAGGCAACACAGTCATAGTCATTGAGCATAATATGGACGTCATCAAAAATTCTGACTGGATCATTGACCTTGGGCCAGAAGGTGGACGACTTGGCGGGGAGATAGTCTGTCAAGGCACGCCTGAGGATATTACTCGATGCAAAAAAAGCTGGACAGGAAAATACCTTGCACAGGTGCTGAAAAAGCAGTAAAGTTGCTAACCTTACGACTTTATTGCATAGTACAAAAAATTTTTATAAAAAATTACGCCACAATCCTCATTTAATATCTCTAATTCTTTGTTATATGGATAATTAAATTATCAAATCCGCGTTTATAAAATAAAACTTCAATTTCTCAAAATCATGACAAGTACAAGATTTACAAAGTTTTATGCCGTTTTTGTTTTGTTTTTGGCTTTTCTTTTTGCCTCAAGCTGCAAAAAGAAACTACCACCACCCGACCAGAATCATACCACTTATTACGTATCAGTCAACGGAGATGACAGTAATAATGGGCTAACAGAAAAGACAGCCTGGCGTACTATTAGTTATGCCGCATCTGCCGAAAGTCCTGTGAATGCAGGGGATACAGTCTATATTAAAGCTGGAGATTATGGGGCTGAAGACATTTTCATAGACAAAAATTACCAGCCTGAGGCTCCACGTATCTTGTTTATTGGTTACAGAGACAAGCCAGGGGATATTGATAAACTTCCATTTGAATACAGCGATGATTTAGACTCTACTGTTATGCCATTGATCAGTCCTGGTGATAGGACAAAAGGCGAAGGAATTAACATTTCTGACAGCTATAACATAACATTAAAAAATATCCAGATAGGCAATAGTCTGGCAGGCATAACAATATGGAACGACAAATCAACGGATAATGGTATAGTACTAGAGAATATTTATCTTAGAAATATCGGTTGGGAGTACTCCACTGCTATTGCTATGAAAGAAGCCAATAATAACACCATACGAAATTGTCTGATTGTCAATGCTACAGGAGCGGGCATGGACATCTGGGGTGATAACAACCTCATAGAAAATTGCAAAATTTACAGTAATGAAAGTGAGCCAGTCGGCGATGGAACATATACATCCATGGATTATTATCTGGTACTCAAAGGCAATTATAATACTGTGCGTAATTGCTATGCCGAGAGAGACGGTGATTTGGAAGACGTGGGACACGGTTTTGAAATAAAAGAGAGCGGAGAATATAATTTGTTCGAAGACTGTACTGTAAAAAATATGATTGGAGGCTGCTTTAGTGTCCGTTGGGGTAAAGTCCAAAATAATGAATTTAGGCATTGCACTGCTCTTGGGGGAGTATCTGATGATGTCAGTGCATTTATGATTCGCGAGGGAGCGAGTAATAATGTCTTTAACGCTTGCATATCAGATAACTGCCAGGCTGGCGTTCGCTTTATCTTAGCAGGCGAAGACGAGGATTACTGCGGGGAAAAGAATGTTTTTAACAACTGTATCATCAGGAATGCAAAATGGGCTATTGACTTTAATTCTTATTACTACAACAGTGCTCCAGCAGATAACAATATCATGGCAAATTGTGTAATTAATAACGCCCAATATCTCACTAATAGCCAACGTCCGAACTCAGGTAATAAATTGGTTAATTGCATTATTACAAATGTAAGTAATTATTCTACAGGCGACTATCAAGCAAATCTTGAGCTGTTGTATTGTGATTTCTACAACAATGGTTTCAGCATGCCAGCAGGGACAGGCAATATTTCGGCTGATCCATTATTTATAGCTGCCCAATCCGGGGACTATCACTTGCAAAGTCAAAGTCCTTGTATAGACGCTGGAACCAGTAAATATGCTCCTTCGACTGATTTTGAGGGAACACATCGCCCACAGGGTGCAGGATTTGATATTGGTGCTTATGAATATCACTAAGTTTTTCCCTGTTTTAAAGGCCTTGTCGTAACTATCTTATTTGCCAATAAGATGACTAAGCCAACATTAAGTATTCCCAAATTATGACAGACATAAAAACCCTCTAACATTCATAAGGTCTCGCAGCAGAAGTGTGTGTCTGCTTAGGCGAGACCTTACTTTATTTTTGTCGAAGATATCAGTCCATAGTTGGATAATTCGGCACAACCAACAAGCGGGGTTCCATCTGTTCACGGATAGAATATTTCAATCCCTCGCGTCCGAAGCCCGAATTTTTAACACCACCGTATGGCATGTGATCTACACGGAAAGTCGATACATCATTAATAATCACCCCACCTGCCACAATATTATTAAAAGCATAACTCATTTCCTTGAAACTCTCCGTAAATACACCAGCTTGCAGACCATATTCTGAGTCATTAATCATTTCCACAGCCTGCTCAAATGTTTCAAATGGCTCGACTAATACGACTGGGCCAAAGACTTCCAGAGCCCACACCTTCATATCTTTTTTTGTACCAGTAAGCACTGTGGGCTGGAAAAATGTAAAGTTCCTCTGGCCGCCGAACAGAACCTTTGCCCCTTGATCCACGGCTTCATTGACCCACTGCTCTACTCGCTGTGCTTCTTTTTCTTCGATCATTGCTGAAATCTCTGTATCAGGGTTTGTGGGATCGCCTTTCTTAAGATTCTTTGTCCTTTCTATTAGCTCACTGATAAAAGTGTCAAAAATATCTTTATGCACAAAAATTCGCTGTGTATGTATGCATACCTGTCCAGAATAAGCATAAGCACCAACAATAATTTTGTTCAAAGCCAAGTCAAGATCTGCTGTCTTGGATACTATTACACCGGCATTACCACCCAGCTCTAATAAAACTCTCTTTTTTGGTGGTGCTATCTGCTTCATTTTCCAGCCTACTACGGGTGAACCTGTGAATGAGAGCATTTTTATACGCTCATCAGTAACGAGCTGGTTACCTACTTCTCTATCTGTTGGTAAGATAGAGACAGCTCCCTTGGGCAAGTCAGTCTGGTCAATAATTTTTGCCAGTTCGAGAGTGGATAGCGGTGTATGGCGTGAAGGCTTAAGAATAATAGGATTACCAGCTGCTATAGCGGGTGCAATTTTATGTACAGCCAGATTCAAAGGAAAATTAAAAGGTGAAATACCTGCAACCAGTCCAATGGGGAAATATTTAACTAGCCCTTCTTTGCCGCTACCTGGCTGTGTCCAATCAAGTGAGATATATTCCTTAGGCAAGCGCTTAGCTTCTTCGGCAGCCACAGTAAATGTCTGAATAGCACGTAATACTTCGCCCATGGCATAACGATATGGCTTAGCAGCTTCACTGGCAATAATGTGGGCAAATTTCTCTTTGTTTTCTCTAATTTTAGACGCAATAAACATTAGCGCTTCGTAACGTGCATAAGAAGGGAGATGTGCCATTTGTTGTTCAACATCCAGGGCTCCTTCGATTGCATGATTAAGCTCCTTTGGGCCGGCAACGAAAGTACGTGCAAGCTCCTTTCCAGTGAAAGGACTTTTGACAATTAATTCTCTGTCAGTAGTTTGGAACTGGCCCGCAAAATAAATTTTATATGTTTCCATTGTAAAAAAATTTTACATTTGTCAGAAAATTTAGACACATTAAATTAAAATAAATTTTTATTATGGAAAAACTAGCGAGCATTGTTCCATACAAAAATACCACGCTTAGTAAGAAAACACAGGTCAAAATAATGTTTGATAAAATAGCAAAAACCTACGACTTACTGAACCACATTTTTTCAATGGGAATAGACCGCAGATGGCGAAAAAAACTTATTTATTCCATTAGCCCATATTCACATGACAAGATATTAGACTTGGCAACGGGTACAGGAGACCTGATTTTTTATTTAATAAAACTTAAGCCTGATGAAATTGTGGGGATAGATATATCAGAAAAAATGCTTGAGCTGGGTCGTGAAAAAATAAACAAGAAACTCACTGAACATAGCGACAAAATAAGTCTGCAAGTAGCGGACTCGGAAAAGATGGACTTTGCTGATGAGAGCTTCAATGTTGTAACTTGTGCATTTGGGATACGCAACAGCGAAAACCTAACCAGCTGGGTAAAAGAAGTTTATCGTGTATTATCATCGGGGGGTATTTTTGCAATTTTGGAGTTTTCACATATTAAAAATCCAGTAATTTCTGCTGGTTTTAATTTTTATTTCAATAAGATTCTACCTTTTGTTGGTCGTATAATAACCAAAGATCCCGCCTACTACTATCTACCAGAATCGGTAAAAAATTTTCCTTATGGTGATAAATTTACTAATTTTGTAGAGATGTACGGCTTTAAAACACTAAAAGTTAAACCATTAAGTTTTGGTATAGCGACGATATATATATTTCAAAAAATAAATAAAGACATTAAACGTTTTTAGAGAAACTACGTTTATTATAAACACACACGAAATTTGAAGGTTATGAGAAAGATAATAATTCTGAGCTTATTGTTCTTTACTATTGCAGATAGCTATGGGCAGCTTGGAAAGTCCAAGAATTTACCGAATTACGACCATAAACTTATACACTGGGGATTTACATTTGGGATAAACAAATTAGATTTTATAGTAGTTAAGACGGCTAATTTCTATCAGGCACCTGAGCAAGACAATTTATATGGAATTGTTCACAAATGGTTGCCTGGTGGTCATTTAGGGCCAATTTTTGAGATTCGTGTTGCAAGGACTCTTACATTCCGTACGCTTATTACATTAAACTTTCAGCAACGCTCGCTTATTTACTATTTTGACAAAGGCAATGCTCCATTAGAGATAAACATTCCGTCGACTTTTATTCAAATGCCACTTTTATTCAAATTTCATGGTTTTAGAGCCACCAATGCTCGCCCATATATAATTGCTGGTGCAGCACCAACCTTTGATATTTCGGCATTAAAGAAACCCAAAACCAGTATTCCACGAGTTTTTCTCTCGCCGTTTGATGTTTATGGTGAGGCCGGACTTGGCATAGACTGGTATTTACAGTATTTCAAACTTTCGACAGAAATAAAATTCGGACGCGGTATGCTTAATGTCCTTGAACCAGATAGCACAATATATACCAAATACTTACAGGCATTATATTCATACTATTTTATGTTTTCATTACATTTTGAAGGTTAGGCCTTATGCAAAAGGATTTTCACTACGGTGTCATAAAAATTTTGGCATTACACAGTGGATTTAATGAACCAGAGGCAGAGACTCTTGCCTATTCATCTCAATATGTTGACGATGCCGTGCTGCATCGTCCTTTTATTATAGACGGCAAGATTTATATGGACCATCCACGCTTTGACGGGAAATACTTTGATCCGGTTTGTACGGCACACAAGGGCATACAATTCATAGAGGATTTTAAGCTCTCAGTACAAGAAAAAATTTACCTCTCATTTCACTTTCTACCAGAAGAGCCATACAAAGGTAGTGGAAAATATTGTTACGAAGTCATGCCCAATAGTGAAATGGGGCAAATACTTGTTTACTGGGCAATGGCAAAGCTTAAAAGCGATTATACATTGGAAAATCTAATAAGACTGGGCGTTGCATTGCATAGCTTTGCAGACACATGGGCACACCAACGTTTCTCCGGCACACACAACCACAGAGCAAATGATATTCACCATATAGAAATATGGGATGGCAAACATTGGAAAGCCATCAAACCTTACAGGCAGTTCTTTTACAATTTTTTCCCAGATATAGGTCATGCAGAAGCTTATGATTTTCCTGACCTCCCTTTTCTCAAGTGGCGATACATACGAGCCAGAACAAATGAATTTATTGTGCGAGATAATACATCAATATTTCTGGAAGCAGCAGAGGTAATTTTCAAAATTCTCTGTAATATTAAAAACTGTAACAGCAATTGGCGAGACATAGAAAACAAGCTAATCAAAGCTTTAGCAACGCATAGAAACAGCAAAGAAATCTTTGGTCCTCTTGCTGCTCACTTCCCGAATGTTACATTAAAATATAGTAGTTTGGATTGGCTGGAAAAAGCAATAAAATTCAAGAGAATAAGACGCTTCCCTCACTTGATTGGTCAGGTGAGAGATGACAGGAAATGGTTTATCTTTCACAAGGTAGCTTATGAACAGAGAAAATTTGTGCTTGATAAAATAAAATCACTTAGAAATAGAAATATATAATAGAGATCTACGTTTACAAAAGAAATTCAATAAGCCAGCAGTGTTCAATCATATTATCAGTGCAACAAAATTAATATCGATACCCTATACCAACGAGTGAATTATTCCCCCGAATATAATCTACTCAAATCCAGTTGGTTTCCACATATCTGCATGATGACAAACGAAGAATTTTTATTAGAAATAGAAATCTTGCTTTACCGTGTCATCGACACAAAGAGCGATAAATTACTCCTTGAGTGCCAGGATTTTGACTTCTTTGTCAGTCCTTCTATTGCATCCAGATATATCACTAATCATAGATTAGAATTAGAGCCCTTGGCTCTGACAAAATTAGCATTCATTCCTCCCACCAATTAATATGCTAAAAATATCATTAGAACAGACATTGGACGCAGTAAATCAGATATAGAATTTTACTATCTGGGAATTCAAATATCTCGATGAAGGTATCCAATGGCTAAAAAATTAATCTTAAATTCTTCTTTAACCCCCAGCTAACTTGATAAGTTACCAAAAAAAATATAACTTTTCAGCGTTTTACTAAATATTAGATTAATGAAAAAAGCTTTAATTCTCTTTGTAAGTATTTTCCTGCTAACGAATCTTTATGCCACCCACAACAGAGCAGGATATATTGTTTATGAACACGTAAAGGGTTACACATACAAATTTTATATTTGGACTTTTACTTATACACTCTCACCTGCGGATAGGGATTCTCTACCTGTCTGGTGGGGTGATAGTACTTCCAACTATGTGCGTCGTGTAAAGTATTGGTATTTACCGGATTATTACAAAAAAAATCTTTACATAGGCTATCACACTTTCCCTGGCCCCGGTACATACAATATTGTAATGGAAGATCCTAACCGCAATCAAGGTGTAATCAATATCCCAAATTCTGTTAATACAGTTTTTGCTATAAAAACAATCTTGCGAATTGATCCCTTTATAGGGCACAACAATTCTGTGAGGCTGAATAATTACCCTCTGGACAAAGCGGCTGTAGGACAGACATTTATCCACAATCCAGGTGCTTATGACATAGACGGCGATTCACTTGTTTTCAAATTAGACACCTGCCGATATAATGGCGGTAAAAAAATACCATGGTTCCGTCTTCCTGATTATTCTGACACACTGTACGTCAATTCACAGACAGGTGATTTTGTCTGGAAAACACCAACTAAAATAGGCAAATACAATGTAGCTATCAGGATAGAAGAATGGCGTAAAGGCGTGAAAATTGGCTTTGTCTTGCAGGACATGCAAATTGAGGTTGTAGAGACAGACAACCATGCGCCGAAAATAGAAGATTTGCCAGACGTATGCGTGGAAGCAGGAGATACGATAGATTTTGATGTTGCTGCCACAGACCAAGACCGTGATTCGCTGGAGATGTGGGTAACAGGCCTGCCAATGCTTGTAAATAACTCACCCGCCCAATTCTATAATTCACAGTCAAATGACACACTTCGAGGTCGCGACACACTCGTAGGTCATTTCCGCTGGATAACTACTTGTGATCATGTGCGAAGGCAGCCATATATACTGACTTTTAAGGTTACGGATGATAATCCCTTCGTAAAACTCATTGATTATAAGACCGTAAGAATAAGAGTTGTACCACCTGGTGTAAAGCTCACAAATATAGAACCATCAAATGCCACAATCCTGCTAAAATGGACAAAAAGCAGATGCCACAATTGCCAAGGATATAAGATTTACCGTTCACGGGTATTTGACAATCACGACACCACAAGATGCGAAGTGGGCATGAATCCCACGTGGAATTACAAAGAAATTGCACGTACCAACTCTATCGATGACACCACATTCATTGACGATAACAACGGCAAAGGGTTACAATTGGGCTATTCCTATTGTTATAGAATTGTGCCTTATTTCCATGATATTGATGGATATGCTTCCAACCCGTTGTGCACAGAACTGATTGAAGGTATGCCAATAATGCTTAAGGTTTCGGTGAGCAACACGGACAAAACAAACGGTGCAATACACATTAAATGGCATGCGCCTATAAATCTGGATAGCAGCAGAGTGCCACCACCATATAAATATTATTTGTACTATTCGCGCGACCTGTACGGCAATCTCTACAAAGGACCTTACATTTTTGATGGTCTGGGACACACCAGCTTTATTGATACGAATATAAACACAGTTGATAATCCAAGTATTTACAAATTGGAGCTGGCAAATTACGATCCCGTAACACAGCAATGGCAGGCAGTAGGCCATGCAGCTATAGCTTCTTCGCCTTTTATATCGCTTTACGGGACTGACCGCCGTATAGATGTAAAGATCAAAGAAAATGTTCCCTGGCTGATTAAGAAGCACGTAATTTATAGGCTCAATCCCAGAACCAGTCAATTTGATTCCATTGGCCAGACAACTGGGGACAAATATTCCGATTACCATGTAATTAATGGACAATCATACACTTACAAGGTAAAAAGCATTGGTTATTATACATCCGATAGCCTGCCCAGCCCTTTGATAAACTGGTCTCAGGCAGCCACAACAACAGCTGTGGATACGGTTCCGCCATGCTGTCCAAATGTCAACATTAAGAGCGAATGTGATAAGGGGCAGAACATTATTACTTGGCACTTGCCGTCTGATAGCTGTTTGATAGACGTTGCCTTTTACCGAATTTATTACAAATACAACATTGATTCTGCTTATACTCTTCTGGCAACAGCCAAACGCACCGATACTATGTTTGTCCACGAGCCGCAAAAGACTCTTGCAGGATGTTATATTGTCCAAGCCGTTGATTCGGCAGGAAATGAATCAAAATGCAATGAAGCATGTATAGATGTATGCCAATATTACAAATTACCAAATACTTTCACACCAAATGGCGATGGCATTAATGATGTTTTTCATCCATACCCATACAAATATGTGGAAAAAGTGGACATGAAAATTTATAATCGCTGGGGAGACCTGGTTTATCATACCACTGATCCGGATATTAACTGGACAGGCAAAGACCAAAGAACGGGACAGCCAGTTCCTGATGGCGTTTACTACTATCTATGTGATGTATATGAACGCCGACTCAGTGGACTGGTACTTCACAATATTTCAGGATTTATTAACCTTTACCGCAAAGGAAAACCCAAAACACCTTAGAGACAATGAAACAAGTATTTTTATACATATTTCTGGTAATAAGCAATATCACTCTAGCACAGAATGGTATTATGCTTTACAATCAAGCCAAACAGGCCTTTAATAAAAAACAATTTGCCCTGGCAGCAGAAAAAATAACACAGGCAACAAACTATTTTTCAGATGATTATATATTACAGAAAGCAGCAGAATATAATATCATTGCACGGCGGTTTGCACAAGCAAAAAAAATCGCTTCTAAGATAAAAAATGAACAAAAATATCTTACTCTGGCAAAAATCTTTATAGCCCGGGAACAATATGATTCGGCTTATCATTACTTAGCCCTATATCTGAGCCAGAAATACAAAGAACCAGAGTATAAGGTAAAAAACGACACATTAATTAACAAAATGTCACACACAGATTGGTGGCACAAATTATGGGCAAAGCAATGGTATGATAGTCTGTATATCAAATTAGACCAGCTGGATGTACAGGCAAAATATGGTGATGAGACCGATGCTATAAAACAACTGGAAGCACTACAGAAACAGCATCCAAACCAGATACGCATTTATACTTTGCTGGCAGAAAGCTACAAACGCTTAGGCGCCCTGAACCCAGCTATTGGACAGCTAAAAAAGGCACTAACTATTAATAGCAATAATTATGAACTACTGACAGAACTGAGCAAGCTGCAAGCACAAAAAAAAGATTATCATGACGCTGGCCAAACACTTGAAAAAGCCTACAGACTAAGGCCTTATGAAATCGAACTTCTACCACAAATTGCCGACCTTATGACCAAAAGCTCTGATGCAGACAAAGCCATAACTCTTTTGAAAAAATATTTACAATACAATGATTCACAGACCGTCAGATACCAATTAGCAAATACATATTACATAAAAGGCGATTACTTAGAGGCTATACGCACTGTAAACCAACTAATGAAAAAAGACAAAAACAACTACAAATACTTGACACTCAGGGGTAAATCATATATGCACACGAACAATTTTCACAATGCATATTATGATATGACAATGTCCCTTGACTTATATCCATATCAACCAGAATTATACAGACTTATCGGTCAAGCTGCTTACTTCATTGGCCACAAACAGGAAGCTTGCCTATACTGGCAAAGAAGCTATCAGATGTTCCATGACAAACAGGCTTTAGACATGCTGAACAAAATATGCAAAAAACATTAACCATGAAAAAAATAACACTGGCAATAATCTTAGCACTCATCGCATTAGGTACAAGAGCACAAGAATCAGCAATGCGATTTAACCTGCTACTTGATGAGCTAAGATATGTGAAAGACTCGCTTGATGCACCGATAACAGACTTGAGTGTAACACAAGATTTTCGTTGGCTCATAACCTATGGCAAAAACAGCTATTCATATTTGGGCATTCCCAAAAAACTTACTGACAGACTTGCCGGAATATCCAGAAGCAACGAAACAATATTAAGTGCAGATCTGTTGGCAGATAGCAGCTGGATAATTGCAACAAGTAAAGACAAAATTTACTTTTCTGATTTGCCCAGTCCACTATTCGCAGCTTTTGAAAACCTTGACAATCAGGATGCAAGAGTAAATTTCCTTAGGGTGTGGAATAACAAGTTTATAATTTTTTACAATAGATATAAATTCCTTGCACAAGGCATTTCCAAAAAAGCTTACCATAGCCTGAACAAGCTGATAAGACGCGGTGAGCTAATCAAAGATATGGAAGTTTATGGCGATAGTTTTATAATACTTTTCGGACATAAAGGCATACTGGGCTATCACGTCCCTATAAAACTTGAGCAGACTCTCTATAGCATACAGCAGCGTGCCAAAACAATAGAACTAATTAGACGCCTACCCAATGGACACTGGATTGTGATATACAACAGAAATATGTTCAGAGTTATCTAAATTATTAAAAAATTAATACTTGGATGTATTAAAGAAAAGAGTTAACATTGCAAATTATAAGTAGGGGAGACAAAAGACTAATAATCTATGGCCTTTTTGACGAATTTATTAGAGATTCTCAAGTACGATCCAACGCGTCCCATGCTATTCAATAGCGGCGAGTTTTTTCTTTTTTATGTTGTTTTTATATTAGTTTATACAGGTATCTATCGCAAGAAATGGTGGATGTCTGCGTGGGTTATTCTCTTCAGTTTTTTCTTTTATTACAAGACCAGCGGTTGGTATCTTTTCATTCTGATACTCACGTCAATAACAGACTTTTCTTTTGCTTTGTTTTTGCATCGGGCAAAGAAAAAATCATGGCGTATTTTCTGGTTAATTCTTGGCGTGGCACCCAGTATGGGCTTACTTGCTTATTTCAAATACACAAATTTTTTGCTATCTAACTGGTATGCTATAATAGGCCGTAATTTCCAGCCTTTGGATATTTTTCTGCCTGTGGGGATTTCTTTTTACAGTTTCCAGTCTGTCAGCTACATTGTTGATGTTTACACCAAGAAACTTGAGCCGACCAAAAGCTTAATGGAATATTCATTTTTCCTGTCGTTCTTTCCGCAGCTGGTAGCAGGACCTATTGTAAAGGCTCATCATTTTCTTCCGCAGCTCAAGCGTACACCGAGCGTTACGAAATACGATGTTTACAGTGGTCTGTGGCTAATAATGATTGGATTGATTAAAAAGGCTGTAATATCTGACTATATTTCACAATACAATGACCTGGTATTTGCAGCGCCGCAGAGCTATAATGGATTCGAAAATCTAATGGCTATCTATGGCTATACTCTGCAGATATACATGGATTTCTCTGGCTATTCTGACATGGCCATTGGTCTGGGCAGGATAATGGGATTTGACCTGGGCATAAACTTCCGACTGCCTTACCAGGCAAGAAATATTACTGATTTTTGGCGGCGTTGGCATATTTCTCTATCCACCTGGCTAAGGGATTATATTTACATTCCACTCGGCGGTAACCGCAAAGGCAAGCTTAAACAATACCGCAACTTGATGTACACAATGCTCTTCGGTGGTTTGTGGCACGGCGCTGATTGGAAATTTGTATGGTGGGGCGGACTGCACGGTATTGGGCTGATTATTCACAAGATTCTTAAACCCAAATTGGATAAAATACCCGACATTTTCCCGAAAAAATTCTTGTCTTGGTTCATCACATTCCATTTCGTCGTGTTCCTGTGGATATTTTTCCGTATGGCGCCAATCACCATTAATGAAACTAAGACAGTGGTACAGCCCAGTGGCAAAAAGGTAGAAGTGGTAGAGCCTGTAAAGGTCAATGCTTACAGGGCTTCGTGGATAATGGTCAAGAAAATATTCACTGACTTTAATATAAAATTTGCCAAACCATTTTTTATAGCACGCAAGGAATGGGTAATCTTATTGATATTAGGCTTCGCAGCACATACTATCCCACTGGATACTTACGACAAGGTCATAGAAAAATACGTAAAATTGCCATGGATAGTAAAATTAATTATCTTTATACTGGTTGTTCAGCTAGTAATTCAGTTCTCAAACCAGCAAGTACAGCCATTTATATATTTCCAATTCTAAGCAATTAGTTGGATAAAAGATAGATTCACAGAGCAATGAAAAAATTTTTAAACATAATACTGATATTAGTCATTTCCTTTCAGCTATTAGGACAAATGCCCATTGGTTTCCGCAGATTACCAGGTAATTTTGGCAGTTTCAAAGGTATTGGCAGAGGAGGAGGCAAAACCAATTTTACGGCACCAGAGAATTGGATTCCAGACAGTGTGCCTTTGCGTATAACAAGCTTTGTCGAGTCAGACCTAAATTTTTACAAGAGCAAAATAGTAGATACCACCGTAAATCATTTCGAAATTCTACCGCCAAAAGAAAAATTCAATGACGCATGGCTGGGTAATCTGGCTTATGCCTGGTATCCAACTGATTTTGAAGAAAGAATGTCGTATCAATACGAAGACTTTTATTTTTTCAATCCTTTTCTTGACAGGCTCTATGATCCGAATAAATTTGTTTTTTACCGAACCAATAGACCTTATACTGATCTGTATTATGCTTCATCTCTCAAGGATGTGGAACAGCCAATAGTAAAAGCTATTCAAACCCAAAATGCTAATTTCTACACAAACTTTGGTCTGGCGTATCAGTCCTATGGCTCGAGAGAATTTGTCAGGCAAAGCAACTCTAATGTAAGTTCTGTAAAATTCTGGATATCAAAAGAAAAGCATAAATATAGGTATCAACTAAACATGTTTCTCAGCTCGGTTAAATTGCTGGATAATGGCGGAATAGTAGATACAGGCACTTTTAACAGCGACTTTATTCAATATTATTTGACCAAGGCTCAGACCAAAATAGGAATGTACGGCGCCAACATAAACCCAGAGTTTATTATTTACCAAAAAACTGATACTCTGAAGATTACAGTACAAGACTTTAGCCAGGCAATAAGACACTATCATAGCTATTACGATGTTAACCCAGAAAAAAATCCAGAACTTTATCCCAATATTTACATGGATTCAACCTATAGCCATGACTCAGTATCTTATGACCAGCTGGAAAATGAAGCCCGTATCAAACTTATTAGCAGGTGGCTCAATGCACAAGTGGCAATAGGTTATGAAGGTCAGGACTTTTACTATTTTCGTGGTTATATTTATAAACCTAAAAGTCTGTGGTTCAATAACTTTTATCTCAAAGGTGGCATAGAGAACTTTATGCCTACAAAAAACGTCTTCATCTCTGCAATGGGTAGATATTATATTTCAGGGCGCCGTTCCACTGACCTATTGCTCAAGACAAAAGCACAGTATGTCAGACCCAAGATGGTTTATCAGCTTAGCTGGCAATATAAATCAATGGTGCCTTCTTTTTTCCTGGTGCGCTATCATGGAAATACCAACCGATGGAATAATTTAGGGTTTGTTAACCAGAATATCTCATGGCTTCGTGCAATGGCATACAATAAACGCGGCACATTCAGTATTAGTGCTTCTTATTGGAATTTGAATCATTATATAAACTTCAACAATGCTGTGCCATTTCAGTATGGCGACACAATAAACGTCTATCAGCTCAAATTTCTAAAGCATACAAATTTCCATTTCATTAATCTGGATACATGGGTAAACTTGCAATACAGCAATCACAACGAAATTGTTAATCTACCACTAGTAAGCACTCAAGTATCGCTGTGGTTAGATTTTTATGTTTTCAAACATGCTATGCGGCTCAATCCAGGGGCAGATTTGTATTTTACCACTTCTTACAATCAATATTTTTACAATCCTGCAATAGTTGCTTTTTACGTTAATCGCAATTTAACGACTGGCAATGTGCCAATTATAAACGCATTTGTAAACATTCATGTAAAACGGATGTCACTTTTCTTCAAGTTTGATTTTGTTAACAAATATTTCCTGCCAATTGACTATTATTCGACTGTAACACATTATCATTATCCAGAATTTTATTACCGTTTCGGGGCAAGATGGTGGTTCAAAAATTAAGATTTTTTGAAAAATTCATTATTTTAGTAACAATTAGTTATTTCCAGTAGCAATGAAAAGAAAGATTATACTGATAATCTGCATTTTAGGACTAAGTATCGCAGGGATATCGCAAGTGCCGGGTAATGTAAAACTGTATCAAATTAAGACGCCACATTATAGGCTTATATTTACCAAAGAAATAGCTCACCGTGCGCAGAGCTTATCAAAATTTTTAGAAGCTACTTATCCAGCAAACACACAGACACTTGGAGTACATCCACGACGACTGACAATAGTTCTTGACAACCAAAGTACAATTTCAAATGGTTATTGTGCACTCGGTCCGAGACATTCTTTCTGGTATATGACGCCTTACCCAGAGATTGCACTTGGTATTGGACAATGGGATGAGCTGCTGGGGCTGCACGAGATGAGACATAATATTCAGTTCACAGCTCTGGACAAAAATTTCAACAAGGCTCTTGAAATACTCGATGGTCAATGGGGTTTGGCCGGGGGCGTAGGATGGTCAATACCACAGTGGTTTATGGAAGGAGATGCGCAATTTCAGGAGACAGTTTTGTCCAATTGTGGCCGTGGTCGGGTTGGTCGTTTTGCAATGCCTGTCAAAGCCATAGCATTAGATTATCCTGCCAAGGATTTGAATTATTACAAATTCTTTTACCGTTCATACAAGCAATACTATCCAAATCATTATTACTTAGGCTATTACATGGTAACTTATGTCAATAGGCATTGGGGACCGCAGATATGGAGTCGAATCCTTTATAACAGCACAAAATGGGCATTTTTGCCAAATGCCATGAATCTTTCTCTACGAAAATACACTTCTCTGACTTACAGGAAGCTATTTGATTCTACTTTTGCAGAACTAAAAGCGAGATGGAGCCAAAACATTGACACGCCCCGAATAAACGAGACTTTCACACTTGCCCACAATCCACGGCGCACTTATACAAATTATTTTAATCCTTTTGTATTCAATGACTCTACGCTAATTACTGTAAAATCTGGTTTTGACCAATTACCTACGCTTATTCTGCTGGATCAAAATAATGGCAAAGAAAAAAAGCTCAAAACAATCATCAATCAAGATTTTTTCTATTCACACGGATTGGTAGCCTGGGCTGAGATTGACCCACATCCCCGTTGGACAGAGGCAGCATACAGCAACATTTACATCTATGACACAGAAAGGAAAAAGACCAGGAAAATAACAAGAAAAGGACGTTTTTTCTCGCCAGTAATATCACCAGACGGCAAATATATTGCCTGCGTAGAGCTTGACTACAAACTTATTCCACATATAGCTATAATCGAGATTAAAACCGGCAAAGTGACAACAAATATCGCCTTTGACAACTTTGATTTTATTCGTTTTCCACGTTTTTCCGCTGATGGTAGCTCGATATTATTCGCCGGGAGTGGCAGACAAGGCAACGGGCTCTTTGAGCTGAATATTAATTCTCGCAAGCTAAGAACAATCATATCGCCAACATCCAAATTTATAATCGAAAAACCCATAACTTGGAAAAAATACATAAT
>JALWCU010000333.1 GCA_027015275.1 Bacteroidales bacterium
TAAACGCAGACCAGCAGGCAAGGCAGTATAATGTCATTTCCAAACATTCATTAGAGAAAATTGCTGCTCGTGAGGCAGATGCCTTTACAACCGTCAGTGAGATAACTGCGAGGGAATGTGAATATCTTCTGGGCAAAAGGCCTGATATAGTAACACCTAACGGCTTTGAGAAACACATTGTCCCACCCAAAGAAGTAGTCGACAAAAAACACAAAGAAAACCGCAAGATTCTGAAAAAACTTGCAGAAAGTTTGATTGGTTACAGTCTTCCTGACGATACAAAATTCGTGGGCATTAGCGGCCGATATGAATTTTCGAACAAGGGTATTGATGTTTTTATTCACTCTCTGGCTAATGTTAACAAGAGACTTAATCCTAATAGCCCAGTTGTTGCTCTTATACTCGTCCCTGCTGATAATTACGGACCACGCAAAGATTTATTAGAGCGTTTTAATAGCGATAATCATCTGAGTTTCAATCCATTAGATAATAAGTTTTTGACACATAATCTGCATCATGCTGATTACGACTTGATTCTGAAAACGATAAAAGACTTAGGATTTACAAACGCACAAGACCAGGCAGTAAAAGTAATTTATATACCTTCGTATCTGAATGGTAATGATGGTATGCTCAACATGCACTATTACGACGTGCTTATGGCATTAGACCAGACTGTTTTCCCATCATACTATGAACCATGGGGTTACACGCCGCTTGAAAGTCTTGCCTTTTATGTGCCTACGATGACAACGTCCTTGGCTGGTTTCGGCATGTGGCTCAAAAATCAAAATTTAGACACCAATGAATGTATAAAGATAATCGAACGCAATGATGACAACACTGATGAGATTATTCAGATCATAGCAGATGAAATTATCTATTGTATTTCATTGCCAGAGGATGAGCACGAAGCAAATAGGAATTCTTCGCATATTGTATCCTTGACTGCTCTATGGAAAAATTTAGTAAAACATTACTTTGCAGCTTATGATACAGCTTTGCAGAAATCAGCTGAAAGAATAAAAGACAAGCAGTTTCCATCACTCATTATTCGCAAGCCAATTGTACGATATAAAGTCAATGAACCACACTGGCGAACAATCTCAGTAGAACCAAAATTGACGAAAAAATTAGAAGGGCTGGAGGAACTTGCAAAAAATCTGTGGTGGACATGGAATCCAGAGGTGCAAGAGCTGTTCCAGTATATTGCCCCTGACAAATGGGAAGAACATCGTAATCCTGTCAAAATATTGCGGGAACTGGACTTTGACCGATTGAACGAACTTAGTCGAGACGAAAAATTCTTACAGGATTATGACAAGACTTATGAAAAATTCAAAAAGTACATTAATGAGAAACCAGACAAAAAGCTGCCATTAGTTGCATATTTCAGCATGGAATATGGCCTTGCCACGCCGCTGAGAATTTACTCTGGTGGCCTGGGTATCTTGGCCGGTGATTATCTCAAGCAAGCCAGTGATAGCAATGTGAGAATGATAGCCATTGGCCTGCTATACAAATACGGCTACTTTAACCAAAAACTATCAATTAATGGAGAGCAGATAAGTGAGCTTATACCGCACAATTTCTCAGAGCTTCCAATATCACTCGTTCGTGACACGAATAATGAGCCTGTCCTGGTAAAGCTGGGCTTTCCAGGACGTGACGTATATGCACAAATTTGGCGAGTTGATGTAGGGCGCATACCTTTGTTTCTGTTAGACACAGACATCGATGCTAACCAAGACCAGGACAGAGAAATAACCTATCAGTTGTATGGCGGAGACAGGGAAAATCGTCTTAAACAAGAATTTTTGCTGGGCATAGGTGGTGTAAGAGCACTGCATAAACTTGGTTATAAACCAGATTTATACCACATGAACGAGGGGCATACAGCATTTTTGGGACTAGAAGTCATACACCAATTAATGGATGAACATAAATTTACCTTTGCCGAGGCTTTGGAGATGACACGTGCTTCTTTGCTCTTTACGACGCATACACCTGTACCAGCCGGCCATGATCATTTTCCAGACGAGCTGATAATGTCTTACTTTGGGCATTATCCAGAAAGACTAAAAATTTCATGGGAAGAATTTGTTTCTCTGGGCAAAGTGAATGTTAATGATCCGAATGAAGAATTTTCTATGAGCACACTGGGAGCTAACATGGCAATACACATTAATGCAGTTAGTCGCAAACACAGAGACGTTACGCAGGGAATTTTTGCAAAACTTTGGAGCGGTTATTCACCAAAAGAACTGAACATAGGTTATGTGACAAATGGCGTGCATTTTCAGACATGGGCTAATAATTATTGGAAAAGTCTTATTGACAAGCACTTTAGCGTCCCAAGCGATAAGCTTTTACACAACAAAGAAGTGTGGTACAAAGTATATTCAATTCCAAGCGAGCAGATATGGGAATCAAGAAAAAAAATACGCAAAGAACTGATAGACTATATCCATTCAAGGATTACAAAACGCTGCCGTCATCACAAAGATCCGCACCAAATAATAGCCATAGAAAATAATCTCACATC
>JALWCU010000334.1 GCA_027015275.1 Bacteroidales bacterium
TGTCCAGTCAGGTGGTGCATTGGTTATTTTGCCTGATGTTAATGATTTTAGCTCTATGAATATGCTACTCACCAGTTTGGGGCTGAGTCCATATCAAGGTGTGGATACGGCACAGACCAGGGTGTGGGATATAGACCTTCATAGCCAGCTGTATAAGGATGCAGTAATGGAATATGAACATAATGAACTATTGCCAAAGGTTAAGAAATATTTGCGGCGTCAAGTAAATTATGCATCCGAAAGGCCAGTGTTGACGGCAAATAATGGGGCTACACTGCTTAGTGTGGCAAACATAGCTAAGGGCAGGGTATATGTGTTTTCTTTCCCCATGGATAGGACACTAACAGATTTTATGGGAAATCCTTTGTTCGTTGTAACATTTGTGAATATTGGCTTGCAGACGAATGGTCAGGATAAATTATATTATGTCATTGGCCAGGATAAGTGGATAGAGACAAGGGCTAACGAATCCGAGTTCTTTAAGTTGACCAATGGTAGCTTGAGCTTTATGCCGCCATGTAGATTTGTGGGTAATACACTGAGAATAAGCCTTATCAGCGCAGATCTTAAGTCGGGTAACTATCGTCTATTGGATCAGAACGATAGTCTTGTGTCTTTGGTAAGTTTGGATTATTCGCGCTCAGAATCAAACCTTGATTTTTATGTTTCACAGCAGATAATTAAGATTTTCAGGCACAGAGGGATAAAGAATATAAGTGTGATAAAGAACGCTTTGACTGACATTACGCCGATTATAAGCAAAGAAATACATGTCCAAAGCAGGTGGAAAATATTTGTTGTTTTAGCCATTTTATTTTTAATTTTAGAGGTTTTGGTAAGCCGTTTAATAAAATAAAAATCAAATATTTATGTTGGATGTCATTATTGGTTTGCAATGGGGTGATGAGGGCAAAGGCAAAGTAGTGGACGTACTAACTGAAGGCTATGATATAATTGCGCGTTTTCAGGGAGGTCCCAATGCTGGGCACACATTGAAGATAGGCGACACAGAGTATGTTCTTCACCTTATACCATCTGGAATTTTTCGTCAAGGCACGTTTAATGTCATTGGCAGTGGAGTTGTTTTTGATCCTGTGGTGTTCGGGCAAGAGATGAATAATATTGAGAAAATAGTGCCAGATGCACATGAGCGTATTTTTATTTCAAAGCGAGCACATTTGATTCTTCCTACACACAGGCTGTTGGATGCTGCGCAGGAAAAGGCTAAAGGTAAGTCAAAGATAGGTAGCACTTTGCGCGGTATAGGTCCCACCTACACAGATAAAATTTCTCGTGGTGGGCTGAGAATTGGTGATTTGTTGCTCAAGGACTTTGATAAGCGGCTCAAGGATAAGATTGAACAGCACAAGCGCATACTTGATTTTTACGATTTTCATGATTATGATCTTGATAGTCTTTTGAGCAGTTGGTTGGAAGCTGTGGAGAGTGTCCGTGATATGCACATTATAAATTCCGAATATTTTATCAATAAGGCGCTGGATCGGGGTGCCAGAGTCATGGCCGAAGGAGCCCAGGGAACATTGCTGGATATTGATTTTGGTACTTATCCGTATGTAACTTCTTCGAGCACAGTAGCTTCTGGTGCTTGTATTGGCTTGGGGGTTCCGTCAAACCGTGTTAACAATGTGATAGGTATTTTCAAGGCTTATACCACAAGGGTTGGCAATGGTCCTTTCCCCACTGAGCTTAATGATAGGACAGGCGAGATGTTGCGCAGGCAGGGAAGTGAGTATGGTGCTACTACAGGCCGTCCGCGTAGAACAGGCTGGTTGGATCTGGTGGCTCTCAGATATGCTGTTATGATTAATGGTGTTACGGAGCTGATAATGACAAAGGCGGATGTGCTTGACGGATTTGATACTGTGCGTGTGGGAGTGCGTTATGAAATAGATGGGCAGGAGACAGAAGAATTTCCATTTTCTCTGGACCAGGTGCATCCTATTTACAAGAATATAAAGGGTTGGAAAGACAAAATCTCGCAGGTTGACGCGTGCGGACAATTGCCCGAAGAGTTTAAGGAATATGTAAAATTTATAGAACAATATATTGGCAAGGAGATTACAGGAATATCAGTTGGTGCACGCAGAAGAGAGTTTCTTTATTGTGGATGAAAAATCAATTAATTTTCTGCGTAGGTCTATAAATTAAAAAGGGTTCGGCGGGCTTGCACCCGCCGAACCCTTTTTTAGCAATCTGCTTTAGATAATCAGCTACAGTACAATTAATTACGGCCAGAAGCAAGAATAGCCAATAGCCGCAAAATCTCGATGTATAGCCAGATTAGAGTTACAAGCAGACCAAAAGACGCATACCACTCAAATTGTTTTGGAGCGCCTTGTGCAGCGCCTTGCTCAATGAGATTGAAATCAAGGACAAAGTTCAAAGCTGCAATTGCTACGATAAATAGCTGTATGCCTATTCCCAGTGCACCCAGTGATTCAGTACCAATGTTGATATGGAAGAATCCCAAGATAATGACAAATAGATAGTAAACAGCAATACCGCCTGTGGCAATAACCAGCCATTTAACAAAGCCAGCCGTAGCACGCAGCACACCTGCGCGATAGAGAATCAGTACTGTGAACATTACGCCGAAAGTCAGTAAAATAGCCTTGATCACAATGCCACCATAAATGGCATTGAACACGGCTGAGATTGCGCCAAGGAATAAACCTTCGAATGCAGCATAAAGAGGTCCTGTGATGTGAGCCCATTCTACTTTGAAACTTGTTATGAGCCCGAAGATAAGTCCGCCAATAACGCCGGTCCACATCAGACCTGTGCCACGTCCTACGATTGCAAGTTTCCATGCAAAGACTGACGTGAAAAATGTTATGAGAAAGAGTAATATAGCTTTATTGACAGTACTTCCGATAGTCATAACTTCTTGTCCGGCGCCAGTTGCTGCTGCATCTTTGAATAAGGCGCTGTTTAGAACAGGATTTGATGAACGATTTAGTCTCATTTTTTATAAGTTTTAGTGTTTAATGCTTGAACGAAAAATGCTGTTGACAGAGCGGGGCTAGCAAAATAGCCATTACCATTGCCAAAATGAAATAATGAATCTGTTGGCAAAGAGCCATCGACTCGCTGTAAAGATAATAATTTTTCTATTTCCCAGTCAATGTTTAAGCCCCATTTATTACCTATTATCATACGTTGTGCCATATCTAATGGCTGACATGTTGTCCTGAGCCTTTTTTGTATGGCTTGTTTAAAATCATTGTAAATGAGTTCTTTAAAATCAGAGTCAACGTCTGACAGTCTGGCAACGAAATACAAGAACGTGTCAGGGGAATGGTAATAACGTGTACCTTGCAGATAGTTTCCGTTTCTGAGATGTTCGATAATATAATCCTGATTTGTCTTAAAAGATTTTTTCGCGCCGAGCAAAACCGCTAGAACCTGGGCATTAATGTTAACAATGGGATCAAATCGCTGCCTGCGCTCTTTGGATAACCACACGCCTGCTACGCCATTGATACTAAAGGCTTTTATAAGTTCCAGAAGTTTAAGGGCTTGTTGTTGTATAGGATATTTGCGATTTATCAACAAGCTGAAAATAAGCGAATTAGTGTCTGTGTCTGGCGGGTAAATGGGCTCGACGAAGAATGTGAAAAATCTTTCTCGTGCTATCGAGAACATATTATCAAGTACACGCTTGGTGACTGGATTTTTGCCAAGAGCCATTGCTATTAAGGCGGAGCTGAAATATTCTTTAACTGGTTTGGGTTTGCCTCTGAGCTGAGCATCATCAAAAATAAACGAAGGGAAAAGATTGTCCTTGTCCAGAGCTTTTGAAATAAAGTCTATTGCTTTGTCAATTTTTTCGTCCATAAAAACTCTATGTTTTTTCTGATACAGATTAAGATTTCAGAATATCCAATAATGTTTAATGTAAAGAGATATAGTTTATTATACAACTTTGTATGGGTTAAGATTCCCAGCTACTCAGTAATAAAAGTGTAAAATTTTTGTTGTAAAGAGAAATTAGTTTTTCTTAAAAAGTCTTGCCATTCGCAGTATAAAGAATCAGGGCTGCCATAAGGCAGCCCTGATAGAGCTGATGATAATATCTCAAAGCCACATTATGCGTTTTGATTAGTGTTCGTCGTGATCATGTTCTTCGTGTGATTCGGCTTTTTCGTGCTCATCTTCGTTGTTTGTCAGTTTGTATATTTCGACGCTGTTGTTGAAGAAAGTAGGAACGAAGACAAGATGTTCGGATGGTATATACTCAAGGTCAGCAGCATTTTTTGTAGAATCTGGGAAGTCGAGCAATTGTTCCATTTCGTTTTCTTCGGGCTCGAGCATGTAAATTTTTCCATACCAATCGGAAGTGATGAATTCCATTTCCTTTGGGTCAACAAGTTTTAGTCCGTCAATCATCTTTGATTTGACGTTCATCACAGTCTTGACAATACCGTCGTTTAAGTTGACCATGGCTAAGCGGTCGCCGCAGCCCACATACAGCAAACTATCGTTGTAAAGGAACAGTCCATTAGCTTCTTTTAATCCAGTAGCGAAGACGTTGACTGTATCGCCATTGTATTTGTAAAGTAGATTGTTATATGTGTCTGTGATATAGACGTTTCCGCTTTTGTCTATGGCGATGTCATTGAGGAATTTAGCACCCTTGACGGGAATAGAATCAATGATTTTAGCAGAGTCAATATTAATTATCATAAGCCAGTCAATATCACTGACATAAAGCTTGCCATCGTGGACGCCCATGCCCTTTGGAGCGTTGAGGCCTTGTACCCATTTCAAGTCAATTATGTTACCGTTTTTGTCAATTTTGCTAATAAAGCCGTTTCCGTCCTTGTCTAAGGGTTTGCCGTTGATATTAGAGACGAACAGGAAATTACCTTTGGGGCAATAGAAAACAGATTCAGGAGTGCGTAAGTCTTGCGTTGTCTTGGCTACCAACGTGAGTGTGTGGTCAGCCTTGCCATGTTCATGCTCTTCTTTTTCTTCATTTTCGCAACCCATGAACAGGAATGGAAGGAAGAGCAGAAGCCAGATTAGTTTTTTCATAGCACCTAATTTTGAGGTTTGTAAAAAATAAGCAAAAAAGAAAAAATATTACAAAAGGTGGTCAGTTTTTTACCGGTTAAGAGCTTCACAGTTTTGCATCAGCAATAATGTTACCTATTTATTTTTTTGCTGATTTAACTGTTTCTGTTTGTATTCGTTTATTTTTGATTAGTATCCTAAAATAGGGACATTTCCCATTTATTGATAAGTCTTTTCCGTCGTTTCCTTTTCTGAATTTGACAATTTCAAATTGATCTGGATTGTATTTATGTAAGAATGTTATGGGCACTCCCATATATCCGTCATAATCTAATGGTATATCTTTTGTCTTATCGACATTGATTGCATCGTAATTATCGTATTTAGGATAATCCTTTTCATTTCCATAATATTTTTTTGTCAAAACAATATCTTCGTGCCGTTTATAGTTGTCTAAATTAGTCAGCCACAGGGCATTATTAGGTGAAATAATTCTTTTCCCCGAGCTATCAATGCGAGCTTCTGTTCCATAAAGTTCGTAATGTTCAGGGACAATAAATCCTGAAATACCTCTGCCGAAATTTATGCCTAACCATATTTTGTTGTCTTTAATCAGTTTGAAAATTTCTTTGTAAGTAATAGCATTGATATTTGCGATAACTAAAAACTTTTTGTCATATTTAATTAACTGTGCTATAAATTCTCTGAATAATGAAAATGGCGGGTTAGTTACCACAATATCGGACTGTTTTAATAATTTAATACTTTCGGCACTTCTGAAATCGCCATCACCTTTGAAAAATTTTACGTCATCTAAACTAGGAATAATTTTTTCTTCGTCTCTTCCTGTATATTCATAATAAAAACCTCTTTCAAATTCATCCTGATTGAATAAATCTCTTTTTTGTCCCCTGTAACAAGATGCAATTACTTTTTTTAAACCTAATTCTTTAAAATTTAATGCAAAGTATCTATAAAAATTACTAACCCGCGGGTCATCGGTATTGCAATAAACTACTTTATTTCTAAAGTGCTTTTTATAATACACTAATTCTCTTTCAATATCAGAGAGTTGGGTGTAAAATTCATCCTTTTTTAATTTTTTTGCCTTTTGTAATAATCTATTTGTAGCATTGCGTGCCATTTTTAATCTTTGTTTTTAGACACAGTTATCTGATTGAAAATTTCACTTCCTAATATTTGAAGCGAAGTTTTAGAAATTTCTAGCATGATTTTAAACATTTCTTGTGGCTTCCATTTTTCTCCGTTACCTGTTGTATAGATCGAAGCGGCTTGAAGCATTATTAGCCTGTCTTTATGTTTAACAAATTTATTTTTACATAAATTTGTATTAATTGGCATACCGTAATTTGCCGCAGTTAGCCTATCCAATCTGTTTAATCAGTCTGAATTATATTCAATTTTACAATTTTCCTTTAATTATTTTACGGCTGTGTTTGATACTTGAACTCTGCTTTTTGCTGCAAAATATGAGATCTTATTCAATTTTTTTCTATTTGGTGGTAGTACCTGTATTGTATATTGCTAATTTTTAGCGCCTTTGCCCGCCTGGTGTGATTGTCTCTGAGCCATGAATTGCTGGAAAGATTGTTTTTTGTAAGCATTCGAGCTGAAATAAATGAGCATTGGCTTTACCTGCTTTGGTGTAAAGAAGCCGTAAATATAACCAATGTTTTTGAAATTGCTGTTCATGAAGATTATTGCAGGAAATCTAAATCCATGACTAAAAAGCTGCATTGCAAGCTGATTTGGTTGTCCTTTGCCCAGACTAACGTATTGTCTGCCAGCTATTTTTATTGTGTCTGTTGTGGCAGCATCGAAGCGCACAGGATAAAAGTGACTATTGACAAAGTCAGCTATATCCTTATTCGAAAAGACCAATTTTTCCATGGGTTGACAGCTGTAACACCAGGATACATAGCTAAAGATCAAAAAAGGTCGTGGCTGTTGTTTGTTCTTTTTCCATGCTTGCTCGAAGCTCAGCCACTTTACTTTTCCTGTAGTGTCAGGCATTTGATTAGCTGGAACTTTTGCTAAGTCATCCTTGTAAAATCGAGGATGGCTGAGCCAGTATGAAAGTACGAAAGTATTTATGTCCACGTTCTCTGATACGTTTTCCTGAAAATAAACTAGAAGTGGTTCAATGTCTTTGATTTTCTGGTAACCAGGAATCCTGAATTTTCTCAGCTTTGTGTCAAAGAATACCAATGTTGGATAAGCAGGCTGGCCATCGAGCAGGTAGAGTGCCAGGTCATGCGTCTTGCCATGGCTGACATATTGTTTCCCCTGGAAATAAATCGTGTCCTTGGTCTCGGCATTGAAGCGTACTGGGTAAAAATATCTGTTAATATATGTAGCTAAATTTTTGTTGGCAAAGGTGGTTTTCATCATATATTTGCACCAGCCGCACCAGTCGGTGTAAACATCAATCATTATTGGCTTGGGGTGCTGCTTGAAAAGCTTCATAGCAGTCTCGATGTCATACCATTTGATAGGACTGGGAGGAACTGTTGTTTGTGCCTGTAATGTGCTGAATGTTAGCGTGATTATTATTAAAAGGAAAGTGTTTCTCATTTTTTGTGTACTGATAGAATTTTATTTTAAATGTAAAAATAGCTTGAAAATTGTAATCTGATAGTTAAAAAATCAAATAAACATATTTACCTTGCGTTTGTTTACAAAAATGGGATAAGAAAATGCGTGTCAGACTCACGATATTTTTTTTGTTTTTAATAAGTCGTCTAATTGCACAGGAGCCGCCAGAGCTATGTGCTGTATCGGTGGATACTTCCTTTTCGCGACCTGTTCTGTATTGGACAGTAAAGGACACAAGTGGGATAGATGGCTTCATCGTAAAAAGAATTATCTGGGATGGAACAGGCGTGATGAATGGTACGCTGAATAATGTTGCAGTGCTTTCGGACCCGCATATTCGTAGTTTTATCGATACATCAGATACTTATAATACTCATGCAGCCCCCTGGCAGCGTAGCGAACAATATGTGGTGGTTTCTTTCCATGATACAGCTGGTTTTAGAACATACAGCGGCTTTAGCCAGAAGCTATCCACAATTTTCTTGACGGCAGATTATGATTCTTGCTCGACAATTATAACTCTCAAATGGACTACAAATCAATCTGTTATCCGTTATCTGGTGTATTCAATAACAGCAGAAGGCTTGCACAGGCTCGCTTCGACACAGGACACACAGTTTTTTTATAATCCGGTTGTACCAGGTTATTATAGATTTATCATAAAAGCAGTGGTGAATAATTCTTGCCATGTTGACACAATTTTGTCAAATATTGCTTGGGTAAAGACAGGGTTATTTGAGCATCCGAGCCTGCTTTATATACAGGGTGTTAGCGCTGTGGGCAAAGACACCTTATCTGCCAGGTTGCATATTCATCTGCCACCAGACAAGCCCAGCGTAGAGCTGTGGATGGATCGAAGCCAGATAGCGAGCTTTGATTCTGATTATGACAGCGATTTTATTATCAATGCTTCTAATTCAGAGCTTCACACCTTGCAGCTGAGGGCAATTTCCACCTGTGGTGTGCAGATAGATTCTTCCAGTATTGCTCATAATATTGTGCTCTCTGGGCAATATGAGCAGAGCGGACAGCAGGCTGAGGTTAATTTAGCCTGGAATAACTATGATTACTGCGCTGGCCAGGTTGGTCCAAGTGAAGTCTATTTCTCGACTGACGGGCAAAATTTTACGTTGCTGGCCAGTTCACAACAGCCTCAGTTTACGCACTTGCTCAATTCTTTAATAAGTTCTCAGACCTTGCCTTCTACTCTTTATTACTTTGTTAGCATAGCAGAGCAGAGCGACTCACTCGTGGGTCAGACTATTGAAGTTAGGTCCAATGTAGTGGCAATAAAGCCGCCGCCAATCTTGTTAATGCCTAATGCTATTAATCCATTGAGTCCCAATGAGCAAGACAGAATTTTTACTGTGAATGTGAATTTTATTGATAGTTATGAAATAACTGTTTTTGATCGTTATGGCCGTGTGTTATTTCATTCTACAGATCCGGCAAAGGGCTGGGACGGCAGGGGAAGAGATGGGAAGCTCGTTCCAGTAGATACTTATTTTTATCTTCTCAAGTACCGGGCGCACGGCAAGGAATACAAAAAGCGTGGAAGTGTGAGTGTTATTTATTGATTATTAGGGGTTTGTATATAAAATTTTTTGTGTGAATGTGTTTTTGTTATCTTTGATTGAAAACCTAAATTTTTTGAACATGTCGCTAATAGTTTCGATTTCTGGCATACGTGGCACAATAGGAGGGGAGCAAGGAAATAACCTTACGCCTGTTGAAGTCATGCGCTTTTCAGCTTCTTATGCAATGTGGGTCAGGGAAAATTCCAAGAAAGATAAACCAAAGATTGTTATTGGACGCGATGCACGTATTTCGGGCGAGATGATTGCCCGCATTGTTCACGGTGCGCTAATGTCCTTGGGATGTGAAGTTATTGATATTGGCCTGGCTACTACCCCGACTACTGAGATAGCAGTTATTCACGAGTTGGCCGATGGCGGAATAATAATTACTGCAAGCCACAATCCCATGGAATGGAATGCACTTAAGCTCTTGAATTCACAAGGGGAGTTCATTGATCAGAATGATATTGAGAAAATCCTTGATTTCTATGACTCATTTGAGAAATTAGCATTTAATGATGTCGAAAGCTTGGGTATTCTGCTTGACGGCATTGATTATGTTTATAAGCATGTGGATTTGATAGCAGCTCTGGATTTGGTTGATGTTGAGTCAATAAGAGATAAAAAATTCACTGTGGCAGTGGACTGTATAAATTCAGTTGGTGCGTTGGCTATTCCTGTATTGCTCAAGAAATTGGGAGTGGAGAAGATTATTGAGCTCAATTGTGTACCTAATGGGCGTTTTGCGCATACACCAGAGCCTCTGGAGCAGAATCTCACGGAGCTTATGAATATTGTTCGTCAAAAAGGCGCAGATGTTGGGTTTGCAGTTGATCCAGATGTGGACAGGTTGGCTATTATCAGTGAAGATGGTTCATATTTTGGCGAAGAATACACACTGGTGGCAGTGGCTGACTATGTATTACAGCATAACCCAGGTGGCACGGTGTCGAATCTTTCTTCTTCACGAGCCTTGCGGGATGTAACACAAAAATACGGGCAGCAGTATCATGCATCGGCTGTGGGCGAGCTGAATGTGGTGAAAAAGATGAAGGAAGTTAGCGCTGTTATCGGTGGCGAAGGTAATGGAGGGGTTATTTATCCAGCTCTGCATTATGGACGTGATGCTCTGGTGGGAATAGGCCTATTTCTCAGCTATATGGCTCGCTCTGGCATGAAGCCATCGCAGATTAGAAAGCTTTATACAGATTATCACATGGCCAAGAAGAAAGCACCCTTGAAAGGCATTCAATTTCATGATATATTAGACAGAATTATAGGTCATTACAAAGAAAAGGCAGAGATAAATACAACCGATGGCCTTAAGCTTGATTTTGATGACGGCTGGGTGCATATACGCAAGTCTAATACCGAGCCTATTGTCCGAGTTTATTCAGAGGCTCATACACAGCAGAGGGCAAATGAGCTTGCCGACGAGATTATTGATAAATTTTTTAACCACTAATAAATATTGAATTTTATAATAAAGCATGCGTAAAGGATTCATCTACATAGTATTAATATTATTAATGATTGTGCTTTTAGGCTCATGCCGCAAGACTTTCAATTATCCTCCGCAGCCAGTCATAGACTTTCAGTACCTTACGGTCAAAGATACTGTGGAGAACAATGAGCTTGGGAATAAGGTAGTGCTGTATCAGCTTGTTTTTAAGGTGCTTGACGGAGATAATAATTTAGGTCTGGGCGATGACGATACAACTGGTGTTTTTTCCACAAATTCAGAATATCACAATAATTTGTTCATCGCAATATTGAACAAGGTTAATGGCCGTTTTGACACTGTACATTTGCCACTTAGCCTGAGCTATCGGATACCCAAAGCAAATGTGGTAAATATTTATAATTATTTCAAGGCAACAATAATGGTTGATTTGACTTTTGACCCTGTGGTTTTGCAGGAGATGCTCGATACATTTAAGTTTTCTTTTTATGTGTTGGACAGGGACTTGAATCGTAGCAATATACAGCAAACCCCTGCGCTGACTGTTCAGTTCAGGGGTACTGTCCAAGATACTGTAACGATAATACAGTAATATCTTTATTTAGAGGATGTTGTGTTGCTTTTGATGATTATTTTATCTTTTTGTGGGTCAAATTTTTTGAGATCATATTTTTGTAAAATAAGGTGTGCTAAGTAAATGTCTGGTACTCCATAACCTTCGCGAACATCAGGGTCTTTGGCTTGTGTACCACTCATTTCCAGAGCTTCGAGGATTTCCATGTTTGAGCATTTAGGATGTGCTTGCCTCAGACAGGCTACTGCACCGGCTATCGTTGGAGATGAGAAAGATGTACCGGATGCAAAAATTGGTTTTCCTTTTTTGCCTATAACGATCACCCATGAGCCTGCGGCAGCTATATTTGGCTTTATGCGGCCATCGTAGGTAGGGCCATAAGACGAAAAGTAAGATGGTGAGCCGTTATAGTTTGTAGCGCCTACAGTTATAACGCTATCTCCATCAGCAGGAGCGTCTATGTAATGCCATTGTTCGTCTCCGCTATTGCCAGCACTGATTACGACTATAATTCCTTTGCTTGCTGCCATGTCAGCGCCTATTGTGCTTATTGCATAATTGCCATTCATATCTTTGTAAGTATAACCGAGCGAGGGATCATCAAAAGTTTGGTAACCAAGGGAAGAAGAAATAATGTCAGCGCCTGCACTATCTGCATGCTCAGCAGCTACTACCCAGTTGAAGCCTTCTATTGGATACTCGCTATTTTCGTCTTCTGTACGGTAAAGATAAAATGAAGCCTCAGGTGCAGTTCCTACAAAGTTTTTAGTTTGTCCGGCAATAGTAGAAAGTGCCATAAGTCCATGAGTCTGTGGGCCGAAGACATTTGTGTCTAAGTCTACAAAGTCATAATAACCAAGAATTCTGTGATTTTTCCATAGTTGTGCAAAGGCTGACAAAGAGTCCACTTTGTAGAATCCAGCATCCAGCACTGCAATAATAACGCCTTTGCCGTCAAAGCCCATGGCATGCATTAAGGGAATGTCTATTATACGGTTTTGTAGAAGAGCCTCACCATAGTTATATACAGGTTTCCAGCCTTTGGGGTAAACAGAGGAATCAACTTTTACATTGAATGTAATAATCTTTTTTACAGAGTCTTTTGGTGTGCGGAACTTGTTTAGCCCAAGTGTGTCTATGAATGGAAATTGTCTGAGCTTTGCTAATTTGGATGTGTCTGTTTCGTGGATTAGAGCAGCATTGAGCCAGCGGCTGGTGAGTAAGACATCAAAACCAGAGTCTCTGAGAGCATGAATATATAATTTTGATACAGGAAAATCTTGCTTGGTGATGGGTATGTCGAAAGTGCGCCTGCGTTCTATAGCTCTTGGGGAAAGAAAGGCCTCGGGATGGGCTGTGTCGAAGAGTAAAGTATCTTTATTCTTAAAAAAAACAAGATAATAACCTGGCTTTACCAATGTCTGCCCCAGCAATGTGAATGCAAAAACTAGAAAACTAAAAATTATTAGCAACTTTTTCATAGTATAAACTAATTTGTTATTTATGAGCCAAAGTTATAAATTTGATATAGATTAGATTACTTAAATTCCATGAAATCATGAAAAAAATTGTTTTCTTATTAATTAGTATAATTTTCGTATCTGTGTCCTTTGCACAGACAGTACAACAGTATTCCCTCAGCGATGAGATAAAAAAAATACTCTCACCTACTGATTTGCAGGAATATAATCAAGCCCAGGACCTTTTTGGTCAGGGGAACCAGCTTAAGAGTCAGGCTGATCAGCTACAGGCACAAGCCGATGATATAATGTCCCTTATAAACACCATGCGGAGGAGAAAGCGTAGGAAAGCAACCAAAAAGTATAACGAATTACATGCACAAGCCACCCAGAAATATAATGATGCTTTTGTCAAATACATACTGGGTTACAAGAAGTTGTATAAAATTTATGATAAAAATCTTCCTGCGCTCGCTCCGAAAATAAATTCACAAAACAAATCAGCATTTAACCAGAAGCTCACATTAGCACATGAAGGTTATAAAACAGCAATGGATTATGTCAAGAAAGGCGTAGCTGCCAAGAGGGACCAACAGAAGAAATATGAACAGTTCAAGCAAGCTTATGACATGTTCAAACTGACAGTAGGTTATCAAGAGCAGGCATTTAAAATTTATTTTGACCAGATTTATGCTGCAAAACAACAGCAGATAGCATCACAGCCACAGATACAAAAAAGGACCCAGATATCCCAAACGAAATCACAGCCCCCAAAGCAACAGCCAATAATTATTCATGACCAGACCACTCAACCACAGCAAAAAACTACACAAAAAAGACAGCAACAGCCTGTTTACATCTCAGATAAACCAATTATGCAAACCCATCAGCAGCCTGCACAAACATACAACCAGCCAGCTGCTAAGCCCAAGGCCGACCTTTATTTCCGTGTACAGGTGGCTGCTTCGCGCGTAAGGTTGAGCCAGTCAAAGATACATGCTATATATCCGGGCCGGGTTTATATGGAATTCGACCCCAGTGATGGCAGGTATAAATATTTGACTTACGAAAAATTCAGCACTTATGAGTCGGCACATACTTTTAAATATTCTTGCGGTGTGCCAGGTGCTTTTGTTGTTGCTTACAAAAATGGTCGGCGCGTCCCAGACATCTGCCAAGTAGTCCCATGTCGGAGATAATAGCGAGCTTAACTGGTAGGCTAAAGAGAGTACAATAAAATTTTTCCTGACTGGGCCTAATTTAGGGGGAATTTTAAATGCTTATACCTTTATGTACTTAATTGTTTTTGCCTCAAACTTCTGATAAGTATTGAAGGCTTTTGTAATGTCTTTGTTTTAATGTATTATGATATGTTGGCTTTTAGCTTTTTATACGACATGAAAGCATGGGCAAAATTAAATTTATTCTGTATTATTCAAAGCGAATTACCCGTACAGGATCTACTTTTGTAGCCACAGAAGCAGGAAGGATCATGAATAATATTGTAAATAGAATTGTCCCGATATTCAGCGCAAGCCAATACCAGATATTAATGTAAATTGGTACGTAGCTAACGTAGTATGTATCAGGATTTAGCGGAATAATATGCAGGAAATATTCTAGTAGTGCCAGTCCCAGACCGAGCATATTGCCCCATAGCAAACCACGTTTGAGAATAAACCACGAGACGTGGACAAATATTTTGCGGATAGAGCCATTTTTTGCGCCCAGTGCCTTGAGTATGCCTATGAAACTTGCTTTTTCGAGTATTATAATCAGCAGGCCTGTTGTCATGTTTATCAGAGCAATGATGATCATTATTGTCAGTATCAGGACCACGTTCATGTCCACCAGTGTTAGCCAGTCAAATATGTCGGGGTAAAGCTCTTTGAGACTTTGTACTTTGAGCTTAGGTTTGTTGGGATTTAGTCCAAAGGCAACTTTGCGTTTTAGCTCTTCGGTTATCTGGTCGATTTGTTTGAAATTTTTGATAAAAACTTCGTATCCAGAGATTAGAAATTTACCCTGGCCAGTCCAATCATTGAGTTTTTGTACTTGGCGTATGTCGGTCAGAATGTATATGTTGTCAAAATCTACAAGACCAGTGTTGTATATTCCGCAAATCTTGTATTTCCTTAGTCTCGGTGGGTTCTGTATGAAAAATGCAAAAACACTGCTGCCTAATTTGTAATTTAGTTTTTGTGCGATTTCTTCTGAGACTACGATTTGTCTGGAAGATGGTAGGGTGTCAAGATTAATTATTTTGCCTTTTTTCATGTATTGTCTGAAAAATTTCCAGTTAAAGTCTTTCCATACGCCTTTGAAGACCACGCCTTGAATAAAATCTTTGTGTTTAATCAGTCCGGCCTTGAGTGCAAAGACCTGTATGTGATCAACGCCAGGGGTAGAAAGCACCTTTTCTATTACGGTGGAGTCGAGTTCTATTGGTTCGAGTTGGTAAGATTCGTTGGCTGTTTGTTTTGTGATGATGATATGACCCACAAAGCCAGAGAGTTTGTCTTGTATCTCTCGTCTGAAGCCCATTACTATGGCAACAGAGAGAATCATTGTGGCAAGGCTCAGAGCTACTGCAATTGTCGTGATTTTTATTATTAACGAAGACAATGATTTGCCACCAAGGTCTGCTTTGTTGAGTCTTCGGGCTATGAAGTGTTCTATATTCATCCGTTCCGTTTTGGTATGACAAAAATAATTTTTCTTTATGTAAAGTCAAATCTTGGGTGTTTGGCTAATTTTAATATTTTTGTTTGTGGACAAACAAAAATTAAGTGGTATGAAAAAAATCTTTTTCTTTTTGGCCGTATTAGGCTTTTTGATGATTGACAAGGCAGATGCCTGTACAAATTTTTTGATAACTAAGGGCGCCACGGCAGATGGCTCAGTAATAGTTTCTTATAATGCAGATTCACATGTTTTGTTTGGTGAATTATATTATTGGCCTGCAGCAGATTGGCCAGCAGGTTCGAAATTAGATATTTATGATTGGGATACTGGTAAATATCTTGGGAAAATTGACCAAGTACCGCATACCTACCGTGTAGTTGGCAATATGAATGAAAATCAGGTTATTATCGGCGAAACAACTTATGGTGGACGTAGCGATTTGCAAGAGCAAAAAGAAGCAACAATCGACTATGGTAGCCTTATTTACGTTACATTACAGCGGGCTCGTACGGCTCGTGATGCTATACGTATTATGGCTGAGCTTATGGATAAATATGGCTATGCAAGCGAGGGGGAGAGCTTTTCTATCGCAGATCCGAATGAAGTCTGGATAATGGAAGTCATTGGCAAAGGTGAATACGAAAAAGGCGCTGTATGGGTTGCAGTCCGCATTCCAGACGGTTATGTTTCTGCACATGCTAATCAGGCACGTATCACTACTTTTGATTATCAGAAGCAAAACAAGTGGGATGATCCCAATGCTACTGTGTTTAACTCGCCAGATGTCATAAGTTTTGCTCGTAAGCTGGGGTACAAAGGCAGTGACAAGGATTTCAGTTTTTCTGATTTCTATGCACCGGTTAATTTCGAAGGCGCACGTTTCTGTGAGATTCGCGTTTGGTCTTTCTTCAAGTCAATAAACAAGAATTTTCGTCAGAATAAAGCTTATTTTGAGTATGCTTCGGGTAAAAAAATCGAGCATGCACGCAAGCTTGCCAATGGTGACAAGAATGTTAATAATTTCTGCACCAACCGTATGCCTTTGTTCATCAAGCCAGATCACAAGCTCACTGTTCACGAGGTAATGAATCTCATGCGTGATCATCTCGAGGGTACACCGCTCGATATGTCAATGGATATTGGTGCTGGTCCGTGGCACATGCCCTATCGTCCACGTCCACTCGTGTGGAAGTGCTGCGGCAAAAAATATTTCAATGAACGTGCTACTGCCACACAGCAGACAGGATTTACTTTTGTAGCACAGGCCCGGTCATGGCTGCCAAATGAAATTGGTGGTTTGTTCTGGTTTGGTGTAGATGATGCAGCAAACACTGTGTATGTGCCTATTTATGTGGGTATTAAGCGTCCGCCAGAGTCTTATAGACAGGGTAATGGCTCTATGATAAAGTGGTCTGATAATGCTGCTTTCTGGGTATTTAACCTTGTAAGCAATCTTGCATATTATCGCTATGATTCTATTCATCCGATTATAGAAAAATACCAGCAGGAGCTTGAAAATAAGTATATTGCATATACGCCGGCCGTTGACCTGGCTGCAAATACTCTTTATGACAAAGATCCCGACCTAGCACGTGATTTCCTGACAGACTATTCTACGTGTACTGCTGACAACACGGTTAAGTTCTGGACTGACCTGTTCCATTTCTTGTTCATGAAGTTCAAGGACTTTAATATTATGAAATCACAAGGTATGAAGCTTTTGGATAATGGCAATCACAAGGACATTCCGCCGTATCCATACCAGCCTGGTTATAGTCAGCAATTTTACAAAATCATTGTAGATCAGACTGGTAACAAATTCCTTTATCCAGAGGACAAAAAGAAAGAAAAGCATTAAGCTCAGCAGCGGTTTAGATTATAGTACGGGCTGTCGCAGTTTGATATATGTCAAGCGGCGACAGCCCTTTTTTATTGTTAGCATGTCAGTTTTATGTCAAACCTTGCTGCGAAAGTTTTTAGAAGGTAATAATTTGTATTGAAATTTTTACTGTTATGGCTTTTAGTCTCTGAATCTGTCCATTGAGCGAATTTTTTCTTCATCTTTTTTTATAGCCTTGGCTGCCATGTAAAGCAAGATAGCTGAAATTACAGGAAACAGGGAATAAATCTCGAGCTTAGAATAAGTAATTGTTTCTATCTTTGGCAAAGCTGAGAAACGGTAATAAATCAGAAGCAGATAAAAGCCCAGTAAAATAATTATGGTATAGGTGGCAATGCGCATCTGGAGAATACGCTTTTTGTATAGAAATACAGTAATAATAGCCAGAGCCGCTGATAACCAGTTGATTATATTAAGTGAGATAGTAGAAAAAATTTGCTGTCCGTCAGCGCTGTGCACGCTAAAGCCATCCATTATTACCTGTGCATTGTTGAATGAGTAAAAAGGCAAGAAAGATGCAACAATAAGAAGTATTGCAGCAATTACCAGATATAAAGTTTGAACTCGTTGAATCATTTTTATAGTGTTTTAAAATTGGCAAGTTTAGAATAAATATTTTATATTTGACAAAGATAAATTTTTTTTGAACTGAGTAAAATAAAAACATTAGTAATGATGAGAAAAATTTTGTTTTTAGTATTTAATTTGTTGTTTCTTTTCACAGCAATGATGGCCCAGCAGCCCAAGGATAGCACCCTGGTTATAGCAAAAGGTCAAGATGCAGAGCTTGCATATAATAAGGGTCTTGAATTATATTCTCAGAATAAATATGATTCGGCAATAGTCAAGTTTACAGAAGCATTAAAGATTAAGCCAGATTTTGCAAAAGCATATTTCAATCGTGGTAGTGTGAGAATGGAAATGAAGGACTATGACGGAGCTGTTAAGGATTTTTCCAAGGCAATAGAGCTAGACCCTTCATTGGCAAAGGCATATTTTAGTCGTGGATATGCTTATGTACGTGGTGGGAAGTATATGGACGGTCTAAAGGACTTACAGACAGCTGTAGAGCTTGGATACAAGGATGCTAATGCTTACTATTATATTGGCATGGCTCAGTTTGAATTAGGCAATTATGAGGCAGCGCTCGAAGCTTATACAACGGCAATTAAGAAGAATCCTGAGTATGATTATGCTTATAATGACAGGGCAAGTACTTACCGTATGCTAAAGAAATATGACGAAGCTCTGAAAGATTACAACAAGGCAATTGAGCTAAATCCCAGTTTGCCATTTTATTACGACAATCGTGGGACTCTCAAGCGTATTATGAAAGACTATGATGGTGCAATAAAGGATTTTTCGGAAGCAATACGCCTTGATTCTACTTATTACATTGCTTGGAACAATCGAGGTCGTGCGCGATTCCTAAAAGGTGATTATCAAGGTGCTATAGAAGACTTCAAAAAAGCCACAGAGCTCAAGCCTGATTACGCTATTGCATACAACAATATGGGAGCTGCTTTGTTCAAGCTGAAGAAATATCGTCAGGCAATCAAGGCTTATGACGAAGCTATTAAGCTGGATCCGAATTATGGTTATGCTTATGCCAATCGAGGTAATGCACGAGAATTGATTAAAGATTTTAAAGGTGCATGTAAGGACTGGCAAAGGGCTGTTAGTCTGGGTGTTAAAGACGCACAAAGCTTCCTGGAGAGCTGCAATAGTCGATAGGATTAAGTTTTTTTGTGCACTAAGCTGATTCTGTGCTGGTGATTTAGTATTTTTGTATTTCATTTGTAGCACAGAATCAGCTTTTTTTGTATTAAAAAGTTATGTACTATGATTGATTACAATGTTTTTAGACTGGACAATGGATTAACGGTTGTATTTCATCCAGACCATACAACTAATGTGTCGGTTGTGAATGTGCTTTACAAGGTGGGTTCGAGGGATGAGAATCCAGAGATGACAGGAATGGCGCATTTATTGGAGCATTTGATGTTCGAGGGTTCTGTCAATATTCCTGCATTTGACAAACCGCTGGAGCAGGCAGGAGGTACGAGTAATGCTTTTACAAATAATGATTATACGAATTATTACATAATTATTCCAAAGGACAATATTGAGACAGCTCTGTGGCTGGATTCTGACCGTATGATGTCTCTGGACTTTAGAGAAGACAAGCTAAATTTGCAGAAAAATGTAGTGATAGAAGAGTATAAAGAGACAGTCCTTAACCAGCCTTATGGCGATGATTATAAGTATCTTATGAAGCTTGCATACAAGGTTCATCCTTACCGGTGGATAGTCATAGGCGAGGATTTTCATCACATAGAGAAGGTCGGGCTTGATGATGTGAAAGACTTTTTCTTTAGATTTTATGCGCCTAATAACGCCATATTGTCCATTGCAGGCGACTTTGAGCTGGGATATATCAAAGATTTGGTCAATAAGTGGTTTGGCGACATTCCAAGCCGCCAGGTGCCACAGAGATGTTATCCGCAAGAGCCAGAGCAGACGCAGATGCGTACAATCCGTGTAAGCAGGGATGTCCCTTATGATAAGATTGTGCTTGGCTTTCCTTATTTTTCGCGGCTGGAATTTGGATATTATGTTTGTGATATAGTTACTGATTTACTTGCAGAGGGAGATTCTTCGCGGCTTTATCAGGTATTGGTCAAGCAGAAGCAGATTTTCTCGGATATTGATGCATATATCACTGGCAGACTGGATAAGGGGCTAGTCGTTATAGAGGGTATTCTCAAAGAAGGCATGTCGCCGGATGATGGTGTCAGTGCTATTTGGGATGAGCTGGAAAAGATAAAACACCAGCCAGTTAGCGATCAAGAGTATCAAAAGATGAAGAACAATATCGAAGCAGATTTTCAGTATAATCAGATTTCTCTACGCTCGCGGGCACATTCTTTGGCTTATTATCAAATGCTTGGCGATGCGGCTCTCTATGGTCTTGATTTGCAGAGATATAATAATGTCTCGAAAGATGATATAATGTATTATTCGCAGATGGTTTTCAGAAGAGAAAAAGCTAATGTCTTATATTATTTACATAAATAGAAGTGAATTTTAATTAGAGAATGCTTTGTAATATTTTTATGTTTATATAAATTTGTTAGAACAAGAGACTTATAGCTGGTATTAAATTTGCGCAGCTAACTAATAAAAGGGTTTTATGCAGCTTCAGGCAGGATATATTTTAGAAGGTTTACCCAGGTTATATTCAGGTAGAGAGCGGGAGAGTGTGGAAGCTCTTTTGAAGAATTTGTCGTATTTTGACTTGGATACTTGTGGGCAAAAATTAGTTCGTAGAATTGATGATCCGTTTGTTTATGTAGTCCACAATTTGATTACTCGCGGATTGCCTACTATAGCGCCGACTTTTATCGAGGAGATTATTTCTGCTACTTTCCTTAATTCGAAAAAAACTGTAGATAAACGAGGGCAGATAAGCTATGACTTTATAAATGATGAGCTTAAGGATGATATTTATCGTGCTTTGCATGTGGTCGATCCACGTCTGGATCTGGAGAAGCTCAAGAAAGTTATAAAGTTTGACGGAGATCCTGAGGCTGATCTGAAAAAGAAATTCATTTTTGAGACTCTGCCCGCATATATTGGAGATTATATTGTCCAGCTTGTGGGGCTTGACCGCAATTTCGGTTCTATCCTGCGGCAGTATTCTTTGTCTGAGTACTACAAGGCAAAACGTAAGGTATTGTTGGACAAGGCGGTAGATTTTGTATTGGAAGTGCCTTATGCTGAGACGAACCAGTTCCGCGGCATGGCTATTGAGCTCGAGAAAAAGCTTCTGGAAGATGAGCAGATTATGGACCTTGACCAGCGTTCATGGTTTTTGTCGCAGATAGGTTGGGGAGAGATTTTTTATCTAAAACAGTCTGATTTTTACTCTAATACAGTAGATTACACGCGTTTGCAGGAATTTTCTTATAACCAATTTTTTGAATATATACGCAAGAATTATGAGCGTCCTTTGTACAGTAATTCCTATGGTTTGGATGCTTTGCAGTTGGCTCTTTCGCCCTTTGAGATAGCGCGTATCCAGCGGGTTTTGATAGAATATATTCTTTCTGGTGTGCTGGACTTGGATGCAAGGCAATGGAATATTGCTTTTATAGAGCGTGATGTGCCAGGTGCATTCCTGGCAGTGCAGGACTTGGCCATGAGATTTAATAATCTCTATGAGCTCTCTGGTGTGCGGCGTAAGTTCCCTGAAGTTAAATTAGAGATTTTTTATCACGAGGAATTTGAGTCTGCTGCATTGAATATTTTGTATCAAGGCGATAAATTTTTGATAGAGGATTTTGACAAAAAACGCAATTACGACCTGGTCATAGATAGCTCAGTGCTGCGTTATGATGGATTAGATGAAGGTCGAATAGAGACCAGTTCGCCTAATTTAGCAATAGTGCGCTCATCACGGTATATTAATTCCAGCCGTAGTTTTCTTACTGGTGATAAACTTAAGTACAAGAGTTTTGTTGTTAATGATACCCTGTCGCATGAGCAGATTACTGGGGCAGAGACGGCAAGAGAAAGTTTTATTTACTTTGTCAAGGATGTATTTCGTCGTCAGTCGCTCAGCGAAGAACAGATTAAGACTTTGTCATTGCTTTTGTCTGGTAATAATACATTAGCACATTTTCCTTTCACGGGAGAGAAAACGCTTTTGTATCAGATTGCAGCATTGTTACAACCTGGTCTGACATTAGTTTTAGAGCCATTGTTAGTGAGCCTTTTTGATCAGCTCGAGAGAATAAAGGCGTTTCGAATAGATGCTATAGCCCATTGTTGCGTGAATTATGGCTATGTTTATACGCTCGAGCAGCAAAAAGAAATAATTACAAAGGGTGGTGCGTTGTTGGTCTTTGCCACTGGTGATGATCTGCATACAAACGAGCTGCGCCAGATATTCAAGTTGCTGCGCAAGAATGCTATATATTTCACTTTGGTTGTGGTGGATCAGGCAGAAGCAATGAGTCCGTGGTCCAGTTCTTTTAATTATGCTTATTATGTTGTAAATCGGAATATTGAGACTTTTCTACCATTTGTTAAGCCGCCTTTGGTATTAGCGTTGAGTTCGGGTATGGATTATGACGCACAAACAGATGTAACGTCCAGCCTGGGCATTAGTGATAGCAATATTGTCAGAGGTTCTTATGAATTGGATAAACTCAAGTTAAAGTTTCATTTTTCGGATTCTGAGCAAATTGTCGAGTATAGGAAGCTAAAGCCGCAGGAAATTGAGCAGGCAAAATTGAAATATGTCTCTGATAATAAGTTGCTTGCCCGAGGTTCTCTTGTTTATGCACATCATCCTTCGAATGTTTATGATGGTCTTTCTTCGACTGATCTACCTGATAATGTGGGAGTTTTCGAGGATAGTCCCAGGACAGAGTTTTATTCGCTTGTGCCGTATCATACAAGGACTTCGTATAATAATTTTAAGCGGTTTGTGCAGGCAGAGGTAGATATGTTGATAGCAAACAGAAATATTGCTTATGGCCTGGATAAGAAAGATATACATTCATTAATTTTGCTGTCTTTGCCTGTTGGTGTTGAGGATTTTATAAAGTTATTGCATAGAGTAGGACGTGATCTCAAGCCTGCGGATATAGATTTTGTTCTGTCCAGGGTGCAAGTAGTTTACGATGAGCAAAAGTACACTGTATCAGACCATGAAGTTTTGCAGCTTAAGCAGAATAGGCAGATTTATTATGATGAGCTTGAGAGTAGCAAAATTTGGGCAACATGTAGAGGAAATTTGAAAAAGGATATGGCTCTGGCAGACGAGATTCTCAATTCTCTCGAGGCAAGGGAGGATACTCTGGAAGATTTGCTTATAAGGCGTGTGAGACAGGTGTTTGGATTGTGGGTATCCTTTGATTATCAGCCTGTTGAAAATCCGACCAAGTTGTATGTATATGAGAGTGGGGATTTGATAGGCATTATAGATTTTGAGAATAATACGATTGATAATCAGGCCGAGGCTTTTCGCAAGGAAATAGCTGATGACTTGTTGGCATTTGTGGATGGTGAGATTCGCAGCTTTGTTGGCAATCCACGTGATATATTCTCGGTTATAAAGGACTCTCTCACGCATTCCCAGGAGTCATTGTTACAGAGGCTTATTTCCATGACAGAAGGTGGCAAGGCAAGTATGACAATAGATTTTAGCAATAATGTTTCGGCACAGATAGCTGAGCTTGTGGGCAAGGACAAATTTAGTCAACGTGAGATTGAGGAAATTTATTCCCATAGTTCAGGATTTAGAGATTTTCGTGATGTGCTTCTGGATAAGCTGGATAGGCGCTTTTTTAAGAAAAATGAAGATAAGATTCGGGAGCTGTATAATGCTATGCGTTCTTTTGAAGATACCTATCGACTGGTTTATTATTTGGTTGTTATTGGCGTTGTTGACGATTATCTGATAGACTTTCGTAATCAATTATTTGTCCTTCAGCTGAATAAACTTTCTGATGATCAGTTTATTAATAGAGTTTACAAGAGAATTTCGGCGTTTGTGTCCAGGGAAAAAGCAATGGAGGTTTTTCAGAAAGTTCCGGGATTTATTGGTGGCAGCTTTGTACACAAGGTTCTTAATTATTGGATAAATTTTGAATATTCATACATAAGGCAACGCATAGAAGATTATATTACTGAGCTTATGCGGGTGATCAGAGCAATGGATAGTGATCAGGATATTGATAACTGGAAATTCGTTCTATCCCATTATCTTGATGCCAAATATATTGTTGATTTCAGGGAGAAAAAAGAAGCAGAGAAAGAAAATTGGATAAAGATTATTGACTATTTTATTCAGAAAGTTGGTATCTTTAAATCGAATATACTTCATTTGCACAGAACGGCAGAAATTTTGCTCAAAAAAGATAGGCAAGATTACGTGGCTCTTATGCTCAGGGGCTGGGCAAGTTTGCTTATTAGTTCTGATAATGAGACTGTTTCGAGAGCATTGGATGATATTGCTATGTCGCTGAATATGTGGAAGAAACAGTCAGATGTCGGCGCCGAAGAATTTATCTCATGGATAGATAGCCTTCTTGTTACATTGGAAAATTATAACTTTGAGCTAAAAACCAGGGTCGAGAAACTATTTCATCTCAAAATATTTACCACATGGTTGAAGGATTTTAACAACCATTTCGTTGATCTAACTTAAAACAAAGAAATTATGATTGAGCAAATAAATATTGAACTTCTCAAGCTTCAGGATGAGCTGCAAAAGCTAAAGAGCGCATCTGAGCAGATAGCACAGGCAGGTAAGCTTAGCAAGGATGTTATAGAAATGGGGCAGAATCTTACGCAGTCTTATGGCAATGTTCTCAAGAAGTTGCAGTCTCTTGTATCAGATTATATGAACAAGACGTATAAGATTACTGAGGAGAACATGACAAAGCTTTTCATGAGTTTTCAGGAAAGAATAAAAGAGGAAGAAGACATTCTGACTAAGTTTTCAGACCTTTCGGCACAGAGCGAAGACCTGCTCAAAAAAGTAGTTGATGATATTCTTGGTAAGGGAAAGAAGCAAATTGATGACTTGGTGGCACAGATTAACAAGACGCTCGAAGAGCAGAAAAAAATGCTGGATGATCACGCCAAGAAATCCAAAGATGCTGTTCAAGACCTGGCAAGTAAACATGCTGAGAATCTTGACAAAGAAGAGCAAATCTTGGAGAGCTACCTGGACTTGGCAGAGAAAACAGCTAAGTTATCCAAAGTTATCGAAGACGTGGACTTTCCCAAGCGTCTGGAGGCTATTGATACTAAGTTGTCTTCTCTCAATAGTCGGATAAACGATGTTGAGCAGACCTTCAAACAGACCACATCAGACCAGACAGATCAGTTGCTAACAAAACTGGGGCAGATTCTTTTGGCTCAGGAAGAACTTTATGAAAAGGTCGAGAAAAATCGCAAAAAAATTAATGGAAATAAAATTTTGCTCTGGGTTATTTTAATTATTAACTTATTGTTCTATAGTTCAATTACTTATGTATTTTTCC
>JALWCU010000335.1 GCA_027015275.1 Bacteroidales bacterium
TTGGCACGAACGCCGGGTTTTCTGACAACTTTTTTGATGATTATAAGTCCGTCGGCTATTTCTGGTACCTCAAGCTCAAACAGACGTTCGAGAAATTCTGGTGCAGTACGCGAGAGGACAATAACGGGTACGCCATTGCGCATGTCAACTCTGTAAATTATTGCCCGTATGGTGTCTCCTTTCTTAAACTTGTCGGTCGGTATAATCTGGTTGCGAGGGAGGATAAGCTCGTTGTTTTCCTCGTCCAGGGCAATAATATCACGGCGAGAAATCTGGTGAACATCCACAGCAATGAGTTCGCCAATACGGTCTTTGTATTTCTCAAACAGATTTTTGCGTTCGAGTTCTATAATTCGGTTTTTGAGGTTCTGGCGCATGGCAAGGATTGCACGGCGGCCAAAGTCTGCAATATTCAGCTCGCGGTAAAATGATTCGCCTTCTTCTATTTCTGGGTCCTCCTTCCGTGCTTCTGATAATGGTATCTGAGTAACTTCATCTTCAAATTCCTCATCTGGTACGACTGTAAGTATCTGGTATATCTCAAAGTCGCCCTTATCTGGATTTATGATAACGTCAAAGTTTTCGTCAGTGCCATATTGCTTTTTGATAGCATTACGAAAAACGTCTTCGACTATCAGGGAAAGGGTTTGTTTATTTATGTTCTTCTTTTCTTTGAATTCTGAGAAAACTTCGATTAACGAAACATTCTTTTGCATTGTTCTTATTTTTAATGGTTTTGATTAAAATTTTAAAACGAGTTTTGTCCTTTTTATGTCTGTATAAGGTAATGTAATATTCTGTTTTTTAGTTTTTAGTGTAAATTCATGTTCATTGGCAACTTCGATCACTCCTCGGAACATACGTCCGTCTTTTAGCACTGTTTCTACTTCCTGACCTTTGTTTTTGTGGTATTGTTGCCATACTTTAAATTCGTTTGTCAGTCCTGGTGAAGAAACAGTTAGCTCAAAATCGCGTTCAATGTCTTCGATGAGTGGATAAATCTTTTTGTGAATGTGTTCACAGTCATCCAAAGTTAGTCCTTTGTAACTGTCCAGATATACAGTAATGCTATTTCTGGCGCTAACAGTTATGTCAACTATAAAGATGTTATTATCGTCGAGCTGCTCTCTGACAATCTGATATATTTGTTCTTTGTTTACCATATTAGTCTGTTTTGGAAATCTATGCAATAAAAAGAGGGGACTGTCTTTTAGTCCCCTCTCTTCTCTTGCGCAAATATAGATATTAGATATTGAATTATCAAATAATTTAAAATTTATTAGTTAAAAAATATCTTCTAACTCTTTGAGTGATTGTACAGTATATGTAGGTTTAACGGGTAATGAATTAATATCAGCACCTGTTTTGTTGTAAAATACCTGATCTATACCTGCATTGTGGGCGCCTAATATGTCATTTTTGTAGTCGTTACCGATAAAGATGCTTTTTCCCTTTTCTGTATTTGCTTTTTCTATAGCATATTCAAAAATCTTAGGGTCTGGCTTGAGCACCCCGACTTCCTCGGCAGAGATTAGCTGGGAGATGAAGGAGGCTATTTTTGCCATTTTAATTTTCATAATCTGGACCTCGAAGAAACCATCAGATATGATATGAATTCGGTAACCTTTGTTTTTGAGTTGGCGAATAATTTCATACGCAAATGGCTCTACATAATAGTCTTCGACTGTATATGCCAGGTAACTGTCGCTCATTCTCTGAGCCAGCATCATTGGGAAATTACGCGTTTTTTTCTCTATTGTGTAAATAAATCTGACAACAGCTACGGTATCACGCTGTATCTCATTTTTGCGATATTTGTCCCACAGGTCCTTATTTATTTCTTCGAAAATAGTCTTGAATTCGCCGAAACTGTCGAAATACTTGTTAAGTTCGTAATTATCATAGACTTTTTTGAGAGATTCAGCAGAAGCACGCGAAAAGTCCCAAATAGTATCGTCCATATCGAAAAATATGTCTGTGTATTTTTTCATTTGTCTTTATTTTGTCATTATAACCAAGAATTTAGAGGTTTCCCAGAATTTATCAGGCTCAGTGATAACAAGATATTCTATTTGTTTGCCATTCTTTTCTAAGGTGTAGCTATCGCTCGGGTGCTTTGTCATGATTTGTATCTTCTTTGCCATTACTGGGATACGTGTTACACGGCGAATATCTATTTCTGTAAAGTAGCTTTTATCAAAGTCTGCCGTAATGTCCAGCTTTGAGAGGAAGCCCTGACGATTTACAACGCCGTGATCAATGAGTTCACGTTTAGTACCCACGACATAATAGGCCGTGTGGAGAGCTATGTCTTGTTGCTGAATTTTTTGTTGCTGTTGCTGCTGTATTTGCTTGAGTGTATCGACATTTTGTTTTAGTTGCGTAACCTGCTCATTGAGCTGCTGGATATTTATATTCATCTCTTCCAGTCGTTTTCTTAATTTATTAATTTCCTGATCTTTAAGCTGTATTTGCTGCTCGTAAAGTTGAATAGTCTTGAGTAGTTGTCTATTTTTGTTACGCGAGGCAGCCAGTTGTTTCTTAAGGGCTTCTAGTTTCTGCTTGTTCTCTTGCATTAAGCTATAGATGGTCTGTATGTCCTGGTTTATTTGGTCTTTGACATTCTCCGAAAGTTGACCTTCAACACCAGTTGTGCTAACGTTAATGATATTTTCCTTTTGCTTTATCTCATTGAGATTTTGCTGGATTTCATTAAAAGCTGTCAAATATTTCTGTAAAGTAAAATCACTCTGCTGAACAATGTTCCTTAGGCTGTCATTTTCTTTCTCTAAGCGTTTGTATTTCATAGGATTGACGCAGCTGGTTAGCATTGTGCTCGAGAGCAACAGAATGCTTATAACCCAAATCTGTAAATTTTTCATAATTTGCAGTGTTTTTGTTGGTTTAGAAGTCTTAAGCAATGTTTAATCTTATTAATTCAAAGTTAAAAATAAAAACATTATCTTTGCAAACCAAAACGAAAATCATAAATCAAAAATGGACGATAACAAGAAAGACATCTGGGATGATTTAGACGAGTTCGATGATTTAGAATTAGATGACTTTGAAATGGACCAATTTTTTGAAAATATAGAACAACCCACGCCCGACGATTTGCCGGACGAATTATATATTCTTCCTTTGAGAAATAGTGTGTTAATGCCTAAGGTTATTTCGCCAGTTGGCATAGGCAGGACCAAATCCATGGCGCTGATTAAGATGAAGATGATGGATAAAAGAAATCCAGACAAGCTTATTGGCGTTGTGGCACAGAAAAAATTCGATATCGAAGACCCTGATTTTTCCCAGTTATATACCTACGGAACACTTGTTCGTTTAGACCGTTTCATGGAGACTCCAGACGAGCAAAAGGCTATTATAGTGGTGGGTATTAAACGGTTTAAAATAGTCGAACCTTTGGGTAAAGAGCCTTTCCTTCGTGCAAAGGTTGTTTATCTCGAGGATAAGCCAGCTAAAAATACATCAGATTGGAAAGCACTAATCGCGGCAATAAGGTCTCTGGCAAAAGAAATAATAGAAGATTTTCCTGTAATGTCTTCACAGGTCTTCAAACCACTTGAAGAAGTTAATGACCCTGAGTTTCTAATTAATTTTATTATTACAAACTTTGATTTTGAGACTGCAACGAAAGTTTCCCTGCTTCGTATAAATTCTCTTCTGAAAAGAGCAAAGGAACTGCATGAAGCACTGTCACTTGAATATCAAAAGATTAAATTACAGAAAGATATTAACGAAAAAGTACGTAAGAAGCTGGACAAACAGCAAAGGGAGTATATTCTCCAGCAGCAACTAAAAACTATACAAAGTGAGCTTGGCGAAGATCCATTAAAAGCAGAGATAGAAAATCTTAAACATGAAGCCAAAAACAAGAATTGGCCAGATAAGGTACAGGAAATTTTTGATCGTGAGATAAAACGGCTTGAGCGTCTGATGCCTGCGTCACCTGAGTATGGCATGCAAATGAATTATCTTCAGACACTTCTGGATTTGCCGTGGGGTAAAACAACAAATGACAACTTTGATCTGAAGCGGGCACAAAAAATTTTGGACCAGGATCATTATGGACTGGAAAAAGTTAAGGAAAGAATACTCGAATATCTTGCAGTCCTCAAGCTTAAGGGAGACCTAAAGTCGCCAATCTTGTGTCTCTATGGGCCTCCAGGAGTTGGCAAGACTTCGCTTGGGAAGTCAATAGCACGTGCCTTGGGACGTAAATATTTACGTATGTCCCTGGGTGGATTGCATGACGAGGCAGAAATCCGTGGACATAGACGTACATATATCGGAGCTATGCCTGGCCGTATTATCCAGAATATCCGAAAAGCCCAGGCAGATAATCCTGTGTTTGTGCTTGACGAAGTTGACAAAATTGGGCAAGATTTCCGTGGAGACCCTGGTTCTGCTTTATTGGAAGTGCTTGATCCAGAGCAGAATAATACTTTTTATGATAATTATCTCGAGGTAGAATATGATTTGTCCAAAGTCATGTTCATTGCCACTGCAAACACGCTCAGTACAATAAGACCTGCATTGCTGGACAGAATGGAGGTTATTGAAGTTACTGGTTATATCATTGAAGAAAAAATAGAAATAGCCAAAAGACATTTGATTCCAAAGCAACTTAAGGCCCACGGAATAAAACGGAATCAACTTAAATTTACCGATGCAGCAATACATACAATCATAGAAGGATATACAAGAGAGTCTGGTGTGCGTGAATTGGAGAAAAAAATTGCAGCGATTATCCGCAAGACAGCCAAAAGCATTGCTCTGGGCGAGAAGCGTAAGTCAACAATAGATGCAGATGATATTAAGGATCTGCTCGGTGCACCACAATTTACACAGACAACATATCAGGAATATCACGGTGCAGGTGTGGTCCCAGGTCTGGCATGGACTCCAGTTGGTGGCGAAATCTTAATGATAGAATCCAGCCTCAGCCTTGGCGATGGCAAATTGACATTAACAGGAAATCTGGGCAAAGTAATGAAGGAATCTGCTACTATTGCCTTGCAATACGTCAAAGCTCATAGCCTTGAGCTGAAGTTACATCCATTAGTATTCAAATATTGGGACGTGCACCTACATGTGCCTGAAGGAGCTATACCCAAAGACGGTCCGTCGGCTGGTATCACAATGGCTACATCTCTTGCTTCTGTTTTTACACAACGCAAAATAAAACCATATTTGGCAATGACTGGCGAGATTACTCTTAGTGGTCGCGTATTGCCAGTGGGCGGAATTAAAGAAAAAATCCTTGCTGCTAAGCGAGCCGGAATCAAAGAAATTATTCTGTCCAAAGAAAATAGAAAAGACATTGAAGAGATTAAGAAAATTTACCGCAAAGGATTGACTTTCCATTATGTTGATACTATGGACCAAGTATTGCATTTGGCTCTGCTTAACGAAAAGGTGGATAATTATTTGAAGATTGGAATACCCAAAAAAAAATGTAATTAAGACGCATGGAAGGCTCGTTATTGTTGACGCTGATAATTATTATAACTCTCATTCTATCAGCTTTTTTCTCTGGGATGGAGATAGCCTATATTGCACATAATCGCTTGCAGCTACAGCTCGACCTGTCCCGAGGGAGAATTTCATTGCCTTTCATACGCTTTATCTTCAAAAATCCGAGTAAATATATTGCCACAATGCTGGTGGGTAATAATGTCGCGCTTGTTATCTATGGTTTGGCTACGGCTAAGCTACTTGAGCCTTGGCTTTCACGATACATTGTTTCCGAGCTGGGCGTCTTGCTAACGCAGACTTTTTTATCAACGCTGATAATACTATTCTTTGCTGAATTTATCCCCAAGAGTATTTTCCGTGCTTATCCAAATCTAACCTTAAATATTTTTTCGCCCTTTGTAGCTATCTTTTATATACTTTTTTATCCTGTAACATTGCTTACCATAGGTATCACTAATTTTTTTATTAAACATGTTGTACGCAGAGACATTAGTGCTGAGAATAAGCGTCAGATACTCGGTCGCGCTGACCTGGATAATTTTATTGACCAGATAAAGCAGAAATTTAATTATGACCAAGATCTGGACGAAAAACTACGTTACATTGAAAAAACTTTGGATTTTGAAAATATTAAGGTGCGACAATGCATGGTACCGCGCAACGAAATCGAAGCAATACAATCTGATGCTGATATAGAGGAAATTAGAAATAGATTCTCCGAAGCTCATCACTCTAAGCTCGTTGTTTATCAGGGTAATATCGATAACGTCATTGGTTATGTTCATGTGCGAAGCTTGTTTAGCAATCCCCAGAGTCTCAAGGAGATTCTAATAAAGATTCCGGTTGTCCCAGAAACTATGTCTGCAAAGAAATTGTTAGACATGCTTATCAAAGAGAAGAAGAGTATTGCTCTAGTAGTTGACGAATATGGTGGTACATCGGGTATCGTTACGATAGAGGACGTTCTCGAAGAAATAGTGGGCGAAATAGAAGACGAGTATGACACAGAGGAATTCGTGGAGGAGAAAATCAGCGATAAAGAATATATTTTCTCGGCACGTCTTGAAATAGATTATATTAACGAAAAGTACGATCTTCAATTACCTGAGTCAGAGGAGTATAATACCCTTGCTGGACTGATTATAGAACGGCTGGAATCCATACCCGAACCAGGCGAGAAGATACAGATAGATAAGTACCTATTCGAAGTACTCGAAACAGATGGTCCGAAGCTTAATAAAGTCAAAATAACTATCCTTTCAAACCAAGATTTAAACTAATACACCTGATTATTAGTGTATTGCTCTCCTATTATGTTCTTCAGCAGATAACGAAATATTTTTGCCTCTCAGGTGCTAAATTCCAGTATTTTATTATTTTTGGTTCAGAATAAACCTAAAAAATAAATACAATGGCTGTTGTTATTACTGGTTATGATCTTACCATAGAAGACGTTGTGCGTGTAGCACGATACGGTGAAAAAGTAGAGCTCCATCCAGATGCTATAGAGCGAATCAAGCGTTGCCGTGCAATGCTCGAGAAGAAAATACAAGCAAAAGAAATAATGTATGGCGTTAATACTGGCATCGGCGAGTTTTCTGAAATAGTTCTGGATGACGAACAGATACGTCAATTCCAAAAATATCTGGTCTATAATCATTCTGCTGGTATAGGTGAGCCAATGCCCCAGGAATGGGTACGTGGTGCAATGCTTGGTCGTGCTAATGTTCATGCACACGGACATTCTGGCGTCCGTCCAGAGATTACTCTCACACTGGTAGAAATGCTAAACAAAGGCGTAACGCCTTATGTATGCAAGAAAGGAAGTGTGGGGGCATCAGGAGACTTGGCGCCAATGGCTCAGATAGCCCTCGTATTGCTGGGTGAAGGCATGGCTTATTACAATGGTGAATTATTGCCCGGAGGCGAAGCTCTGAAAAAAGCAGGAATTAAGGCTCCTGGATTGGAAGCACGTGACGGACTGGGAACAATCAATGGCTCAAACGTTTTGACAGCTATGAGCGCTTTGTTCCTGTATGATGTTAATCGTTGGCTAAAGCATGCTGAAATAGCCGCTGCCATGAGCCTCGAAGCTCTTAAGGCAAATACCAGAGTACTTGACGAGAGAATCCACAAAGTACGCGGTTTTTCTGGCGCAATTCGTACTGCCCGTGTCATGCGTAAACTTGTCGAGGGTGGTGATCTTTCTTTGGGTAAGATTAAGACACGTGTGCAGGATGCTTATTCTATCCGTTCTACACCCCAGGTAATAGGTGCCGCACATGATGCTGTGCGCTGGGCACGTGAACAGGTAGAGACAGAGCTCAATGGTGTGGGAGATAATCCACTGTTCTTCCCAGAAGACG
>JALWCU010000336.1 GCA_027015275.1 Bacteroidales bacterium
CCATAGAGTTTAAGACTTTCTATTGCCATAAAGTCCCAGCTACCCATTCCGCCAGGCGAAGGGAAAGCCATACCCAGGGTTGCCATGATAAAAACAACAAAGCCAGCAGTCAGAGATATAAATGACGTAAAATCAAAGGCAAAGAAAATTACATACATCATCAAGAAATACATTGTCCAGATAAAAATTGAATGCCCTATGAATTGCCATTTTTTCTTCATGTGAATAATGCTAATAATACCGCGACCAAAGTCTTCTATAATTTTATAAATCCCGCCTAATAATTTACTATTTCTCAGGCGTTTGCGAAACACTATCATTGCTATTACAAAGGCTATACTGGCAACTGTAAGAGCAATTAAATAAGGTATATATTTTGACATTCCTGCAATTGTGTGCTGAAATCCAGGATTATTATGCCAGAATTTGAGTATATGCGAAAACTGTATGATAATCGCAAGAATTAACAAAATGAACATCATCAACATATCAATAATGCGTTCAGTAACTACAGTCCCCAAAAGTACTGTAAAGGGAACCCGTTCATATTTACTTGCTGTAGCACAGCGTAATACTTCGCCGCTCCTTGGAATAGCCAGATTTGACAGATACATAATCATAACGGTAAAGAAAAGTACAACTCCGCGTGGCTTATATCCCAAAGGCTCAATCAACAATTGCCAGCGCATCACCCGGCTGATATGACTAAAAATGCCGAGCACCATGGCAACAAATATCCATCCCCAGTGAGAATGCTTCAGAGCCCCCCACATCTGCGAAAAATCCTGTTTACGATAAACCAACCAAAATAGTAGTACCCCTACTGATATAAAAATCAAGGTCTTGACGACATTCAAGATTTTTTTCTTCATCTGACGCGTTGCTTATTTGGATTCTTTCAACGTAAATGTATAATATTGGACAATTGGATTGATAAGGACTTTTTCTGCTATTTCCTTGACAGTCTGCTCAGCTTTTTCCTGTGATTCTGTATCGAGAGAAAGGGTGATATGCTTGCCTATGCGCACTTTGTCCACCTGTGAAAAACCCAGGCTCTGAAGAGTATTACAGACTGTTTTGCCTTGTGGGTCAAGTAGATTAGGCAGGGGCATTATATCTATCTCGGCTATAAAATGCATTATCTTAGGCTCTTGAAATTTGCGACTAAATTAACTCGTTTCATGTGATTTAAAAAATTTATTTTTTGTACAATACGAACCCAGGTATAATGCCTACTGGTAAGGTCATCAGCAAGTTACCCGATCTGTCATAAATTAGTACATTGCCATTTGTAGTAAAGTCTCTTGCATCTGTAACAACTATCCAATTTTTGGCATTAATATATTCAAGAGCATAAAAGGTGTGGCTGTGCTGCTTTATCCATGGAAGAGCTGGCAGAGAATCGTTAATACTCATTCGATATACCCCGAAAACTGGGTTAGATGTTCCAGTCCACGATGAAATAAGGAAATACAAGGTGTCTTTGGTCGTATTAATAACCAGGTGGGATGGCGACAATGTCTTATTGTTGAACCTGAGAGTTTTGAGCACATACATATCGCTGGGACGTATTTGTGTTAGCGCAGGATAGTCAATCCTATCAGAGCCTTGCCAGAGCCCCCCATCGCTGAGAACCCACAACATGCTGTCTTTGTCCATAACCATACTATTAGGTTGATAGGTAAGGGCGATGGAATCTACTACGCTCCAGGTATGCTCATCTATTTTAAAGAGCATACTATCATTATCCCAGCTAATAGTATAAAGGTAACCGTCCCAGGCTAATATGCGTTCTGCAGTGTGTCCAATAAAAATTTTTTTGTCAATGGTCATGTTCTGTAGGTCAAACACAGTGAGAAATGGACTATAAAGGTCTGTTACAATAGCCCTATCGTCTCCCAAAAGTGCAGTATAGCGTGGCGAGACCAACCCACTGAGCACACCTACTTGTTTTAGATTTGCTGCATTAGTCTTGACAATTTTACCAGAATTATTAACCACAATATAAATGTAACCGTCAGAAACAAAGGCAGATTGAGCAATGTCTCCCAGGTTGTAACCGTTTGCTTTGTAAAAAGCATTATTTACCAGAGAATGTGTCCTGATGTCAAAGTAAGATACCGAAGCATTACCATAGGTGTAATTACCTTCATTGAGAATAATTAGTCCAGTGTCTTTAATAGAAATATTGTCAGTGGGTGCTGTGGTCTTGTTACATGCCCACAGGGAAAAAAGAAATATAATGGTCAGCCAAACTGCGTTTTTCATAATGACGAAAAATAAAAATAGCAGACAAACGCCCCTGGCATTGCCTGCTATTAATTAATACCCGATATAAGCTCATTAATGCTCTTCGACAAGCTCAAAGTCTACGTTTATAATACTAGCGTATTCTTCACCAATTTCTTTCATATCTTCATCAATGTCTTTGTAATGCCAACGAACTTTAACCTTTGATTTTTTATTGAGCTTTTCGAGAAGTAACAAGATTTGTATCAGCTGTTTAGATGATGCTGTATTAAAATATTCTATATTAAAGTCAAATACTGTCTCTGGGTTGGGATTCTCTGTATATTTCTCGAGCCATTCTATGACAGGACGATAAAAACTAATTGCGTCCTCAGGCAAAGAGAGTTTTGAAATTTCGAAAAGCCCTTTCTGTGGCTCAAAGTGTACTCTAGGAGTATCTTTTGTTTCATATATTGTCAAAGGTTCTAAATAATTAGACATGGTCTTGCTGTTTTATATTATTTTACAAATTTAACTATTAACAATAACTTGGAAAATAAAAAGTGAAAAATTATCGTCAACTGGTAAAAACGAAAAATTAAAAGGATTATTGCTTCGTCTGCGCATATCTATAAATCCCAGTCCTGACTTCTGTGTCGTAATGCTATCTATCTCAAGAAGGCGTCTTTTGTATAGTTTCACGAGCTCATTTTTGCTCATCTTATTAAGAAGTAGCAGTTTCCCTTTGAGCTTGTCTATCTTATTGTTAATAATATAGTTAGCTCCAGTTATATAAAAAGCTTTATCATAAAAATTAATCATAAAAAAGCCGGGTTTCCAATCCACATTACTAACAATATTATCTCCATGTTTTTCGATGTTTTGCAACATTTCAACCATTAAATTATTTATTCTAATAGAGATAGTACTTTCCGGTATTTGGTGTTTTAGCATTTCCAGCAGAGATAATATGTTTGCCTGACTAAAGTCTCCTTTAAAAATAATCTTTGTATCTATTTTATTAAGGTAATCGTGAAACTTCATAAGAAAATCAATATATGAATTATCTCTTTGTTCAAGTTTTTCAATATTTTTTATAGATACGACTTTGACTTCTATATTCAGATAAAAAAACGAATATTTATCATTAATATTTTTGAAATCGTACAATAGTTTATTACCAGACCTTTTGGCGATTTCTACTAATCCAATACTGGCATTACTATTGTCGTCCAATAGTGTATTTTTCCTTATGTTTCGTGCAAGGCTTCTAAGCTCTGAGAGAGAAAGATCATTTATTCTATCAAGTTTGTCTCTCAAATATTCTATGTTCTTGTTAGCAATAATATTTGCAGTAGTTATGTTATATCTATCATTTTTTTTGCTGATATAAATAAGATTGTTATCCGATAGGGTGTCTTCATCTGGCTTATCCTGATGCTTAGCTATATTTTGCAAGCCCTCTCCCATTATGAAATAAATCCTGTGTCTGAGAGGGATGACTTGTACGGTTTTCTCTAAATTACTTTTTGCCAGCTCCAGAGTATTTGCCACGATATCAGAGTTCACATTGCCACGGTAAATATATTCGATGTCTGTCTGGTTAATATCTTTTACCATGTCAAGTATAAACTCACTAAACAAAGGCGTATAGTTATCTTCAATGGCCATCAGAAATTTTTTTAAATAGTAATTTGTCTCATAAAAATAACAATTTTAGCTGAATAATCAAATCCAGTTATCTATTCATATCAATCACTGTTACAGCTACCTTCCTGATAGAGCGTGGACCGTCAAATTCGCAGAAAAAAATATTTTGCCATGTCGATAGACCAAGTTCTCCGTTGATAATGGGAATTGTCTCACTGGCTCCTACGATACCGGCTTTGAGATGTGCATCTCCGTTGTTATCCTGGCGGTCATGCTCCCACACACCAGCAGGAATCAGTTTTTTGAGCAATGTAATAACGTCATTTTGCACAGACTCATCCCAATTTTCCTGTATCATGATTGCTGCTGTTGCACCTTGTGCATATACATTAACTATGCCATTTTTTACGCCGCTTTTGCTAACGACAGTCTTTACTTGCTCTGTTATATCATAGAGGGCATTATGTCTATCAGTGCTGATGTGTATGATTTGTTGCATAATTTTGAGTTTTTGTATTTTCCGTTTTTTTGCGGCTTACTAAAGCAGCAGCTTGTCTGGCATATCGATCACAGATAGTATTTTCAAAGTGGAAAGAATGCGCTTTTATCCATTGAAACTCAATGTATTTACCTTGAGTCAAGCTGTCAAATTTTTCCCAATATTCAATATTTCGCACCCTGCGACCTTGTATTGTGTACCAGTCGTTTAACCGCCAGTTCACAACCCATTCTGTCAATCCTTTGATAACGTAGCGGCTATCGGTGATTATCCGCATTTTTTGTATCCCTTGGGGTATGTTTTCCAGACCTTTGATAGCTGCGAGTAACTCGAGCAATGTGCTATTGCTTGGCTGGTCTGTGTGCCCCCACACAAGGTTATATTTGCCATTGATTTTTTTTATAAGCGCTACATAACCACCTTGCTGTGTATCATGTAGATAACATCCGTCAGTGTAAATTTCTAATGCTTCTGGATCGCCCTTATCCTTAACATAACTCAGATAACGTCCCTGGCGCCTGTCTAAAACAATTATTTTGTCAGGGTCATTAAATAGCTGGACTTGCTTGTTATCACGTATTGCAAATTTTATTTTAAAACCTACATGGTATGTAGAACGCCGCTTGTTATGTAACATCTTACGAATTTGGTACTCATTGTTTTCCAGAATTACTGTTAGCTCATTATTGTCCAGGAAAATAAGGTTTCGTCTATATGGCGCAAAAGCTATATGCGCTTTCATATTACCGTGTGTAATAAGTATTTTAAAGTATTCCCCCACTTTGTCTATGACCTTCAGCTGAAATACCAACATATTTATCTGTGGGCTTTGCATCGAGGCAAATCATTTTTTAAATTAGCTCCATAAATTTAATAATTTATCAGATGAGACACAAGCACGAGCAGACCCATCACGATGCTGATGTAAATAGAATGAACCTTGCCTTTGGAATAGGCATTCTGTTGAACATTATTTTCGTTATTGTTGAAATCTTTTATGGAATAGTGCTAAATTCTTCTGCACTTTTCTCGGATGCTGGGCATAATTTCTCAGATGTTATTTCGCTAATTATCGGTGCATCTGCTTTTTTGTTATTGAAATTCAAACCGCATAAAAAATATACTTATGGATTGAGAAAATTGACTGTGCTCGCCGCTTTTGTAAATTCTGTGCTTTTGTTGATAGCAGTTGGGGCAATCATTTTTCATAGCATAAGGCGTATATTACATCCTGAGCCCTTGAATGCAATAGATATAATGATTGTGGCTGCAATTGGTATTGTCATTAATTCTATATCTGCCTGGTTGTTTTATGGCTCAAGAAAGAAAGACATTAACATTAAAGCTGTTTTCTGGCATCTAGTAACAGACGCTATGGTCTCTATGGGCGTTGTCATAGGCGCTTTAATCATCAGACTCACAAATGCTTATTGGATTGATGGATTAATTGGCTTGATTATCAGTGTGATAATTTTGATTTCTACTTGGGGACTGCTCAAGGAAAGCTTTTTTATGACTATTGACGTAGCACCACAAAAATTTGATGTTGATAAAATCAGAAGATCTATGGAAGAGATAGAGCGTGTATCATCTGTCCATCACCTCCATTTGTGGGCAATTAGTACAACTATCAATTCATTGACAGCCCACGTGGTTGTGGACAAGAATTATACACTTGACAATTTGGAGCAAATAAAAAAGGGTATAAAAGAAATGTTAGCCTCAGAGGGTATAACACATAGTACTATAGAGTTTGAATCTCAGGACTTTCAGTGCGAGCATGATTATGAATGCTAAGGTTATGATAATAAGTGTTTTAGTGTTTGCTCTATATTCCTCAGCATTCTTATAATAATGCGTTTGTCGTAAGACTGTTTATCTCTACGAATATCATGTCTATGGCGCTGTTTTACCTGTTTTTCTTGTAGAGACCAGAAATATTTTTGATCTAATTTGTATTTCTTTCTCTTATATTTCTGTAATTTGTTGTACGCACGATAAGCCAGATACTTGTCTTTTAATGAAAACATCGTGTATCCCCCAATCATTTTATTGTAGGCTTTCTTTTCATTATCTGTCAAAGCATAACGTCGTGCCAAGTTGTGAGCTTTGCGTATGTATGATGAAGGCCTTTTGTGCGGGTCAAAAAAATTAATTTTTTCAACGATAGCTTTCATGCCTTTTGCTCTCACAGGTGTGGAATAGCCCTGATTTGCCATGCGTTGGAGCTTAATATTTTGTATTCTCTTTTCTTTTTGCCTTATTGCAATAAGTTTAATTTTATTTATTAGAGATAATTTTGTTGAGTCTGATTTGGCCATCAGTATAAGTGCGCTATCTTGCGGCGTTAGGGTCTGACGACGTTTTATCCTTTCTAGATTGCGCTGATGGCGGTGAATTATCTGCAAGGCTTTTTTGTCCGCCAATGTGAGCCTTTGTGTTGTATCTGATTCTTTGTCAAGTAGTTGTTTTTCGAACTCGGAAAGCTCTGGATTTATCCGAGCATTATGACGAAGCGTATCCAAGGTGTACTGGAATTCTAATCTTTGACGTTTCTCTTTTTTGCGCAAAGCTCGCCTGAGAATCATGTTTTCTTGCGGTGTAAGCTCTTTGCCAGCATAATATTTGACTAAAACCTGCCTTTCTTTGTCAGTGTAATTAAGTTTTTTCCTAAGGCGTAGCAAACGTTCTGCATAGGCTGTCTTGGGATAAAGCATTCCTACCATTCCTTGGCTGCTTGTATCTGCTGATGGCTGGCCATAGCTCCATGGATACGCACCATAAGTATCTGTTTTTTCTTTGCTATTAGATTGAGAATATAATCGAACAGATATTGTCAGAAAAATCAATAATATGTAGATTAGCTTATTCATTAATTACAAAAAGGTCTTAACTATCAATTTTTCAAAAATGACACCAAAGAAAATAAATGTAAAGTTAATTTTTATTTTGCTAAGCTTGATTTTGATTTCCAGTTGCAAAAATGAAACTCACAACAATCTGCCCACGGTCTTTGTTGACTATACTCTGGACCTTAACAAACCTGAATATTATGAGCTTAATACACTTGGCAATTATGTTTATATAACGGGAGGTGTATCCGGAATAATTGTATATCATGACCTTGATGGCTCTTTCAAAGCTTACGAACGTGCTTGCCCTTATGATTTTTATGATTGTGGAGGACGAGTTAGTGTCACGGATCTCGACAGAGGCATAATTGCAGATACTATGTGCTGTGGCTCAGAGTTTTCTTTGACTACAGATGGGCTCGTTCTAAAAGGTCCTGCTACTGTCCCTCTGCGTGAATATAAAGTCTATTATTATCCCAACTCGAATACATTGCGAATAACTAGTTACTGAAAAAATGGACAATCATGAAAATTAATATACGACCAATACAGAAAAGCGATAACTCGCAAATTTGTGGCATAATCCGAAGTGTGCTCGAAGAATATGGTGGTAA
>JALWCU010000337.1 GCA_027015275.1 Bacteroidales bacterium
AATCTGAACAAGATCTGATAAAAGATCCTTATGTGTTTGAATTTTTAGGATTACCAGAAGAAAACTTATATAAAGAAAGCGATTTGGAAGAAGCTTTAATAACAAATCTTCAAAGTTTTTTGTTAGAATTAGGTAAAGGGTTCGCTTTTATTGGCAGACAACAACGTATTACGCTCAACAACCATCATTATTACGTTGATTTAGTTTTTTATCATACTAAGCTGAAATGTTATGTTTTAATCGATATAAAAATTGGAAAAGTAGAATATGAACATATAGGACAAATGAAACTGTATCTTGGATATTATGAAAAAGAAGTAAATGACCAAACTGATAATCAACCAATAGGAATAATTCTTTCACAAGAAAAAGACGATATTATGGTTGAATATGCGATGCTTAATGACACATCAAAATTACTTGTTTCTAAGTATCAACTATACTTGCCAGATATTGAACAATTGAAAAATAAAGTTAAGGAAATAATAGAAAAATAAAAGCATAAAAAATCCATTACAGCCAAATAGGGCAATCTATTTCTATTCACTTCAAATTCTCTCGCTATTTACTTGTATAGCACCCATTGCAAGCAGCGTCTGCCCAGCAACGTAAAGCGTCATATTCAGCTCCCGTCCGCCTGTGAACTGGATTTTAAACAAATATACAGAGAGCAAAGCATCTGAAAGCAGAAAAAGCAGAGCTCCCCAGAAAAGTAAACACTTTCTCTGTTCCTGGCAGGCTCGCATATAAGCTGTGAAACAAGCAGCAGAAATTATTAAAGCATAAACCACAACTGGTATTTTCATTGTCCCAAGGTCTGGCCACAAATATACTATCAACCCACTAAGAGCTAATATCAGCGCCAAAGCCAAAAGCATATTTTGCCACACAAAAAGCTTAGTTCGCAGACGATAGCTAAATGCTGTTATATACGCCAGATGAGCCAACAGAAATGAGCCCAGTCCTGGTAAGAAGAATTTGTCGCTGTGTGTCTGTAGCTCCATGAAAAAATCCCCAAATGTGGATAGAGCCAAGGCTGCGATTATCAGTATTATGAACGTCGTAAATTTTCTGGTGTTTAATAATACAAAGACTATTAACATCGGCATCAAAAGGGTCTTGACCAGCACACGCACGCCCAGCTGAACCCCGACATTTAGCAAAACGAGAAAAATAGCTAAAAGCACAAATTCTATGATAATCAACGACTTGTATTTCATGGCTGTTTTGTGGAAATTTTGTATTAAATTTAACCTAAAAAATTACTACCATGAAAAAATTTTTCTTTGTTCTATTACTATTTGCTGCCTTGATGCCCTCAATGGCACAGCCATACAAATATGATGTGCGTCTTGGGCTGGGCGGAAGCATTCTGGGCACAGCAGGTCATATTCTTATAGACAAGCAATATGTCGATTACTCAATAACGCCAGAGATAGACGGTCATTTTCGAGTATTTGCAAGTCATAATATTGCCATAGGTATAGCAACTGGTTTTCAACGATTTTCCGTAACAGGAAATATAGATACTTTGCAAGGCACGGTCTCTGCCATGAAAGCTAACCTTGGGCTGTCGGCTACTCTATTTTATTTGCAGAAAAAAGGCTTTAATCTTTACACTGGTGCAAGGGCTGGTGTAACCTTGTGGCATCTGAGAGCACAGGCTAATTTTGATTATTATGTCAAGAATTATTTTGGTCCATTTGCTCCGATTGTGTCAAAATACGTGCCCAGTGATGGCAGCTTTAATGTTACGACAATGTTGCTGCAAATCACACTGTTGGGTATGAGTGTTTATCCTGTAAAAAATGTAGGCATGTATGGCGAAATAGCACTCGGCTCGCCATATTGGTTTAATCTGGGACTGAGCTACAGGTTTAACTCATCTAATGTAAAAAAAGTCGTTGGCTATTAAAAAATGAAGGTGCTACTGACGCCGCTTGATTGGGGGCTGGGCCATGCAACGCGACTATGCCCTGTGATTGATTTCGTATCGTCAAGACATGAAGTAATGATAGCGGCAAGTGGACGTGGATTTTACTTTCTCTCAGAGCGTTATCCGCATCTGAAGGTCATGCGTGTTCCTGCGCTTGAGCTGCGTTATGCACGCAGCTCAAAATTTTTTGCAGTGGGGCTGGTGGTAATAGGATTGAAACTTATGATAAATTATGTAATAGACCGTGTGTGGGTGGCAAGGGCTGTCAGGCGTTATGGAATTGACATTATTATATCCGATAGCCGCTTGGGTATGTACGAGCCAAAGGCAAAAAACTATTTTATTGCTCATCAGCTGTGGCCGATTTTTCCGCGGCAGCTAAACAGAGTCTCAACTACGGCAGAAAGAATATATCACAGAATTTTGCAGAATTTTAATACTTGCTTAGTTCCTGATAATGAAACACTTGAAAAGAGCTTAGCCGGAATTTTATCCCGCCCAATAAAGAAAGTAAATGTCCAGTATCTGGGTCCTTTATCGCGTTTTCTCGGCGCACAATGCAATGGGGATAATTCTTATGATATAATTGCTCTAATCTCGGGCATAGAGCCACACAGACAAATCTTAATTGACATGATTACAAAGCAGTTGTTAAATTCAGAGCAGAAAGTAATGGTGGTCAGCGGAAGGCCAGACAGGAAATTTGATTACACAAAAAATAACATAAGATTTGTGTCCCACCTTGAAGACAGTGAGCTTTGCAAATATATTCGCGGTGCAAAAATAGTAGTGGCTCGTGGGGGATATTCCACGATAATGGACCTAATGGCTCTGGGTAAGAGCGGAATAATTATCCCAACGCCTGGACAGACAGAGCAAGAATATCTTACGCAATGGCTCACTCAGCAGGGTATGTTTTATAGCGTCGAGCAAGAAAAACTAAAACTTAGCCGTGATATTGATAATTTTTTGTTTATGAAAGACAAGTTACAAGACAATGTGCATAGACTAATGCAGGATTTTAGCAACTTTATTTCAACTCTCGAACAGCTGGGATTATGAGACAACTCATTGTCATAGCATTGCTTATGTGTGCTCTGCATACTTGGGGACAGACGACATGGCAGTTTAACAAGGCAGAGAGCAGACGTTTGTCCAATGGTGTAGAAGTTGTGTTAGTTCGTGATTCTACCAAGAAAAACATTTATTTGTCTCTGTACGCTTCTTATCGTCCTGTCAGCTCCAGGTATTATGCTGGCGAAGACAAAGTTTTTGCATATCTGGCTGGGGGACGCATTTTATTGGATTCTGTGTTTGTGCGTACCTTGATAGTAAATAGCGGCGGACTTGATTCTGCTCTGAGATTTATCAAGGCTATTGTGTTTCGGCGCTCCTTTGGTCAAAGCCAAGTTAGGCATGCCATTATGGTTTTGCGCGGCTCTATGCAGGACACACTGCCAGAGCGAGCTGCACGACTGATTAATTATCCACGTGATTATGCCCTGAATTATAAAATTTCAGAATACTTGCAGCCGCAGGACATTGATAATTTTAGGCACAGGTTTGACACAAAGAAAATCACATTGATTTTAGCCGGGAATTTGCCAGACTCTACGTTCAGCCTTGTTGATTCGCTGTTTTCGGGGCTCAAAGTAGAGACACACGAATTTTCGGCATTGCAAAAAAGGCAGAAGACGCCCAGAGGCTTGTATTTTATCAACTCACAGGATAGCATACCCAAGGCTGGTTTTGTCAAAGGATTTTTCCTAAGACAACCCATTGATTTTGTGCGTTATAGAGTCTTACAAGGACTTCTGAAAAAAGTTTATCCACACGCATATTTGACTGTGCATTACTCTGCCTTAGGCTCTTATCTGGGGCTATTCATTCAGTCCAAGGACATTAACCAATCATTAGAAGAACTGAGCACAAGACTTACAAATCCTGCTCGAAGCGAGGATATTTCTCAGATAAAAGGGCTTGGCATTCAGCTATCATGGTGGCTGGATAGCCTGCTCACGACTGCACAGGGATTTGGCGATATGGCTTACATGACAATCAAGAGCGGAAAAAAATTGTCGTATCTGTCGCAGCTACGCAGGGATTTTTTACGGCTAAATAAGCAGAATATAAATGACTTTTTACCCAAGGATTTAAAGAAAAAAGTAACACTTGTTATTGTGGGAAATGAGCTTTTGATGGGATGTGATATTCTCAAGCTCTCAGCACAATATGATATAAATTTTGTTGACACAAAGCTTTACCGGTACAAGATAATCAAAAAAGGTTTTAATGCTTGGACAGTGATTGACAGGTATATACGCTTTGTCAGCCCACAGAAAAAAATCAGAAATCTGAGCTACAGGTTTGACGGACTGTTCTTTGTTGATTCGACTTTTCTTCATCTCAAGGGTTATGTATGGAAAAAAGCTCCCAATCTGTACCGATACCAGACTTTTGTAATCTCGGATACAGACACACTGGCACACAGTCTTATGCTCTTTGACGGTCACCGATGGATAGACTCCACCGCTCTGGGTAGCAGAGAATTAGACAGCTTGGCAGCAGCGATAAATATGCAAAAAACGTATATTCTTGGCGAGATTTATTACAAAAAACTCGGATATAAACCAAAGATAATTTGCGAGCCAGCTCTATTGTCAGAAAACATTTATAAGATTCGTGTCAAAACTGGCAATGTTTATTTTGATGAACTTTATGACATGGCCACTCATACTAAACTGAGTACAGTTGTCCGTGGCAAGGACTGTTGGTACAAGAGTTTTTATTATTACGATTACACGCGTGTAGAACAGGGGAAAATAGATTTTGAGATACCTTTTACAGTGGTAGAGCAGACACCCAGATATACCTTCACACAGCGCATAGAGCAAGTAAACTTTAAGCCAATAAAGAGAAAAGTATTCAGCGACAAATACTATTTCTGGCCAGGCAAGCGCAGGCACAAAGGGCTAATGTTTTATATAACCAGATGCTTTAATAAAATCAAGAAGCTCTGCATTTTCTGATTCGAGCATTTGTTCTTTGTCGCCTTCCCACCACTTCTTACCTTCATGAATAAATACAACCTTCTCAGCCATGGTTACAACAGACTGAATATCATGCGTATTAATAATTGTAGTGGTCTGATATTCCTTGGCTATTTCGACAATCAGGTCGTCAATGACACGAGCAGTAACCGGGTCCAGTCCAGAGTTTGGCTCGTCAAAGAACAGGTATCTGGGCTTGTTGACAATAGCACGGGCAATTGCCACACGCTTGCGCATGCCGCCGCTGAGCTCATCAGGATTTTTGTCTTCCACACCATAGAGATTAACCCTGTGTAAGCTCTCAATAGCCACTTGCCGACGTTGTTCATAGTCCATGTCAGTAAACATCTCCAGAGGGAATGTTACGTTCTCCAGTACTGTGAGCGAATCGAACAGTGCGCCGCCTTGGAAGACCATGCCTATTTCCTGGCGCACCTGCTTTTTTATTTTAATGTTTGCACTGGTAAAATCGCGTCCGTCGAACAGAATTTTGCCTTTTTCGGGCATTAGCAAGCCAACGATGCACTTTAGCAAAACAGTCTTGCCAGACCCACTCTTGCCAATAATCATGTTTATCTTACTAGTCTCGAAAGTAGCGTTTATGTCTTCGAGAACTGTCTGTTTGTCAAAGGTTTTCCAAATATTTCTTACTTCGATCATTTAGTCAACAAATATTGTTTCTCGTATTTGTGGTAACATGCCTATCTGATTGCCTTTGTCAAGCAGAGTCAGGATAGACTGGCGTCCTTGCTGTCCAAGACTTATTGTAAAATCATTGACATATAGCTTGATATGATTGTACATGACTTGTTCGTCCATTTCCTGCGCATATTGCTTGATAAATTTATACGGTTCGCTGGGGTTTTCGAAGGCAAACTGCACGCTCTGACGAAGGACTTGCTCTGCTGTACGTTGTGTCTCCTGATCAATTCTGCGATTAATAATAATGCCACCCAGAGGCACAGGCAAGCCAGTTGTTTCTTCCCAGTACTGTCCAAGGTCTATGATTTTTCTCAATCCCTTATTCTGATAAGTGAAACGCGTCTCGTGTATGATAAGTCCTGCATCGACTTTGTCGTCTAATATAGCCTGCTCGATGTCAGAAAACAAGTATTCTTCGAGCTCAGGAAGCTGGGGAAAAGCTAAATGAAGAAGCAAATTAGCAGTGGTATGCACACCAGGGATAGCTATTTTCTCGAGTGACGGTACCTGACTGGGGCTTATGGCTCGCTTGCTGATAAGCAGAGGACCATTGTTGCGACCCAGTGCGCTGCCACTATCCAAGATTTTATATTTATCTGCTATGTATGCAAAGGCGTGGAAACTAATCTTTGTAATATCAATGTCGCCCTGCAAAGCCAGGCGGTTGAGCTCTTCGACATCTGCCATAATATAATCGAATTCAAGACCTTGAGTGTCTATTTTGTGGTGAAGCATAGCGTCAAAGATGAATGTATCGTTAGGACAGGTTGAGAGCCCTACGGTTAATTTCATGATTTATAATTTTTTAAGTTTAGCAAAAAAAATTATTTTTGACATGGAAAGTTAAGAAGAATAAACAATTAAAAAAAAGTGTATGGCAGGAAGACACCCAAAAGGTTTGTATGTTGCGTTTTTTGCCAACATGGGCGAGCGTTTCGGCTTTTATACCATGATGGCTATCCTGGTTCTTTTTCTCCAAGCTAAGTATGGTCTCAGTGCCGTCAAAGCTGGTGCAATTTACAGTACATTTTATTTTGCAATTTATGGACTTGCTCTGCTTGGTGGTATCATTGCGGATGCTACAAAGCGCCTGATGACTACTATTACGATTGGTCTGGTAGTTATGTTTCTCGGTTATACGTTGATGGCAGTGCCTGGTTTTGGGCTTGCTGTTTCATTGACAGCACTGGGAATCATAGCATTAGGTAATGGGCTTTTCAAAGGAAACCTTCAGGCATTGGTGGGTAATCTGTATGAATATCCAGAATATGCTCCGCTCAGAGACCGTGCTTTTATGATTTTCTACATGGGTATTAATATTGGTGCCTTCTTTGCGCCGAGTGCAGCCACAGGCGTCAGAAATTGGTGGCTACGGATTCATGGGTTCGGCTATAATGGCAATTTGCCGCAGATGAGTCATGCTTTTCTCAATGGGACTTTGCCAGCAGATAAAATAGCAGAATTCAAGCAGCTGGCAGCACAAGTCAGTGGACATGCAGTCTCTGACCTGACGGCTTTTGCACACCAATACATTGATGTCTTTTCGCGTGGATTTCACATGGCATTTGGCGTAGCTGCTGTCTCTATGGTTATTTCGCTGTTGATATACTTGATCTTTATCAAATACCTCAGACCTGGTGATTTGCTCAGCAAAAAGGCTGACGAAATTCCCGAATCTATGCAGGATATTAGTCCAAAAGAGACAAAAGACCGTCTCGTTGCATTGGGACTGGTATTTCTCGTAGTTATTTTCTTCTGGATGGCATTCCATCAGAACGGACTGACACTTACGTTGTTTGCACGTGATTATATAGTCGAACAAGTCTCACGCTGGTCTTATATTTTCTTTGACCTAAAGAGTTTCTTGCTCGTTATTTTGGCAATAATAGCACTTGTATATATGCTACGCAAGGAAACAAAGAAGCTTTGGCGTGGGATATGGGCTGTTGTGTTCGTGCTTTCTTTAGCTGGTGTTTACTGGATAGTTACTCATCTGTATCAGAATCAGATGCCAATAGAGCCTGAGAAGTTCCAGCACTTTAACCCAATCTTTATTGTTTTCCTCACACCTGTTGTTGTGTGGTTCTTTGCTAAGCTCAACGAAAAGGGCAAAGAGCCTTCTACACCGCGTAAAATTGCTATTGGAATGT
>JALWCU010000338.1 GCA_027015275.1 Bacteroidales bacterium
AACAAAACCAATGGAAGAAGAATGTTCTGCGTTGTCTCCAGTATAGCCATTATACCATACTGTGATAGTAACAAATGCTTAGAATAAACAGGCAACAGCAGCAATCCCAGCAGCTTGACCATAAAATTGCCAGCTGTGTATATAAAAGTATTCTGTATTGTATATTTTAGCCTGTCTAGCATGTCTTGGCAAAAATGTTAGATTATTCTTCTAACTTTGGGAAGCAAACAGCGCATCAAGCATAAAGCTTTACTATCAATATAGTAAATATTAAATATCTGTCTTTGTTGAGCTCCAAATCCACGGAAAAAGCGTTCTATACCCTGATTCATACTACCCTCAAAATCAAAGTCTAATCCCATACCCATCGCCATTTTTATGGCCTGCCACATAAGCAGTGTACTAGCATAAGTCTGATTATAACTAGGCTCGAAGCCACCCAGAATATAATACATGCTTCTGTCGTCCCAAACGAGGTAAAGCGCAGCCACCGTGTTGTGCACATTGTCTTGTGCAGTCAGAATTACACGCCTATTGCGCCTGACCAACTCCTGATCTAGCTGTTGAAGAAGAGAAAAATCATAAGGAAACTTACTTCCCTTACGCTCAAAGGTATTACTCACTAGATTATAAATTATACGCATATCATCAACATGTTTGACAACAAGCCCACTGCTCTGCGCTTTTTTGACCTTTCGTTTTTGTTCCAAAGAATCATAGACCTGTTCAACTGTCTGACTTTCTATCACATAAGTATATCTCACCCTGGTCTCAAATCCAAGCCAATAAAAAGGCAACATATTAGTGTAACGGTAATCAAGATTCTGCGTAAAAGCATGAAAACGCGGTAGCTGTTCGTATAAAGCAAAAATCATCTCTTTTTCATAAGCCAGACGACGGTAATATTTCTGCCCCTGTGGATATTTAATATACACACCCATCCTCTGAGTCATTGGCGGCATCAGGGACAGACGAAAAAACATTTTTTTCTGCAACTGATAAGGCCAAGCTGCCACGATCTCGCCACCTTTCTCGACCAGAGCTACATCCCATTGTCCCCTGGTTACTGCGTCCAACCACCACGGCTGAATAAAAATTGGTAGATTCTTTTCCCTTTGAGCAAACTCTATGTATCTCTGTTTGTTATCCATAGTATTTACTTATAGCTGAATGTATCAATTGCTGTTCTTTTAGTGTGATTTTCAAATTATTAGTATTAAAAACTTTAATCTCTGCTGCCTGTGGACGAACTTGTGCATTTATTTGCTCCCCAATATTATTCACGTAAAATTCTGGTTCTTTTATAAATTCTTCAAATTGGACCGTTATCATTCGATTGCCGAATAAGTCAGAGTTTTGTTCTATTTCTTTCTCAATGAAATATATCTGTGCTACAACTTTCTCTTCTAATGGCAAATTCAACAGTTCCTTGTAGTTCGGTGGCTTGATACTCCATAACTGATTATCCGGGATATTAAATTTTCTGTATGCCAGATAAATCGACTGTGCATTAAAAAAAATATTTCTCTTTATGTGAATTACATGAGCCTCAGGAAAAAGTTCTTTAATCAATTTCATACGCATTCCGAAGGACAAATTCTTTATAATCCATGGCTTGGAAAATCGATTTAATATTGCAATAACAGTTTGCTTAAATGCCTTCTTCTTCTCACTGCTTAGATCCTCTGGTAGTATAAAATGTTCTCCACGGGTCAACCAATTATACCACAAAAGACTTTCATTTGGTTCATACAGGCGTGAAGTATTACCATACTTGGAAGTAAAACTATCATGTGGACGAGAGTCAAAAAAAATATCGTGCAACAGAAAACCAATCATTGGCGTTTCACGGCAAAGGTCAATAAGATTAGACACGTAAATAGTATTCAGATTATTTGTTATAGTTTGATACAAAATTGTTGATCCGCTTCTTGGCGCCCCAACTATAAAAACAGGTTGATAAAGAGGCTCTGATGCTGAATACTTTTTAACCAGCCTATGTTCCTTCCCTGCAAAGAGAAAATTGAAATGCTTACAAAAACTACGTATAGGCAACCAGCTTAATTTCATTTACTCAGCTCTTTAACTAATGATCCGTAAAAATCTTGTTTGTCGTAAAACACGCCAAAACCAAAACTATTATTGTGCCACAAAAGTATGAAATTTCCATTATATCTCTTCACTTGTCTGTGCAGTTCCATCGCTTTATCCCAAAATTTATGGAAATCATGACCAATTTCATTAAGTAGAGCGCCTTCCATAAGTATGAGCGGAGATTCCGTCAAAGTAAGAGTTTTTCTCTGTTCAATATCAAACACCTTATATGGATAGCATATCCCAACTCTGAAACCCGCATGCTTATTAAATCCTATTGTGCTATCATCTTCCAGTCCAGCTTCTTCCCATATCTGCCATGTATAAGGCACTGCAAAACGCAAAAAATGCTGACGCCCAACCTTCGGCTCAATATGCCAAGTCTGTTTAAATCTCTGTAATTCTTCCAAAAACAACTGCTTATCCCGGTATGCCCTATATGAACCATGTAACCCGATAATGTGTCCACGTTCTCTGATATGCTGAATTTTTTGCGCTGCCAAAACATCCCTATAATCATAGAAAGCATAAGGTTCATCAAGCTTGGATGGTATAAAATTAAACTCTGAGACTAAACCAGCTCTTTCTGACGTATCCATCAGAAAATCAAAAGTATCATAAGGATCACGACGCCTACCTAAACCATAACCTAAATAAGCTTTCGTTGTTTTATAAAAATATCTTATACTGTGCCGCCGTAAAATGTCATTCACTGCACCCTTGGCAAAATCTATAGGACTGGTAAACCTCTTAAGCATATCGACATCATGTGTTATACGTAATGTGTATTGATTTTTTAACTCTGCCCTGACACCTATAAACTTTAGTAATTTACTTAAAAATGCGACATACTCACAGACTACAGGCCGATAATGAAGATTATTTCTAACAAGTATATTTACCCTGTCTGGGGAACGGTCATGTTCATCTTTTTCCGTAATTACTTTCTCGTACCATAATGTGAGAAAATAAAAAGCTGAAGCAAAAATATCTGCTCCTATTTTGATCTGATCACTTGTAATCTCAAATATGGGGTCGCCAAATAGAATAACCAGATTATTTTCTGGTAGAAATTTATTTTCTGGCAAAAATTGTACTGTCTGTGGCAAATATTTGGTTTGTATATAATTGCCGTCCTTTATAGAAGCAAAAAATTTGTCTTTGATTAGAATTTTTCTTTCTTTGTTCTCTATCGTGTACCATTGGTCATTACTTGGTAAAATGGTATATTCTGGTAATGATAAATATGATAACAGCTGGCGAATTATATATTTTTTTTCCTGAAGAAAGTTATCTGGAACGAAAATTTTCATTAACCTGAATTTTATTTTGAAACAAAATTATAAAAAATGCACATAACACATGCGTTTGGTTAAAATCTCATCATACTACAAAGCAGCTCTGGAGTACTATTATTCACAACACCCGCAGATTATTAGCTTATCATACTATGAACAGCTATCGCATTTATTAAATTTCGGCCTGGGCTGGGCTGATTTTTATTCCCGTGCCCTACGAAAATTAGGCTGGAAAGCACAAGAAATAATTGCTAACGCCTGGCCTCTGGAGCAGATGTGGGCTAAGGAAAATAATTTTTCGGGCACAGAGACCGAGATTGTCCTGGAGCAAATTAGACGTGCAGAACCAGACGTAGTCTGGTTCCAGGATAGCATTAATTTTGACTCAGAATTTATTGCTGCTGTTCGCAAACTTCCGAGTGTCAAACTGATTATCGGCAATAGCTGTTCCCCATATTCACGTGAAAATATCAAAGCTTTTCGTAAGTTTGATTTCCTGACCACATGCTCTCCCAAATTTGTTAAAGAATATTCTGACCTTGGTCTCAATTCTCTATTGCTTTACCAGGCCTTTGATCCCGAAATACTGGAGCATATAGAACAAGGGCCGAAGAAATTTGATGTCATCTTTATAGGTTCTTTAATCGTTGGCCGTGAGTATCATAATGAACGCATTGATTTTCTACAGCACTTGCTACATTCCGGCGTGAATATGCGTATTCATGCCAACATCGTTGGGAGCAGACCTATGGATATACTGAAAAAACAAATGCTATTTATAATAAAAAAAATTCTGGACACAACAGGGCTATATTCTCTTGTAAAAAATCAAGTTTGGTACCGCAAAAGTCTGGGTATTAACGAATTTCCTGTCTTAAAATTTCTAGGAAGACGTTTAAAACAAAGTATAAATCCACCACTGTTCGGAATTAATATGTATCAGACACTTACAGAAGCAAGAATCTGCCTTAATCAACATGGCAGGGTTGCGGGAGATTATGCAGCTAACATGCGTATGTTCGAATCTACTGGAGTGGGTACTCTGCTACTTACGGAAAATAAAAAGAATATTTCAGACTTATTCGTGCCTGATGAGGAAATTGTCGTGTATAATAACTTTGATGAAGCGGCTGAAAAAATCAGATGGTTACTTAATAACCCGCAAAAAATAGAGCAGATTGCGCAAGCCGGACAGAGACGTACTTTACGCGAGCACACTTATCTCAATCGTGCAAAAAAACTTGTCGAAGAAATTGAAAAATATCTGTAATACCCGTGATGAAAGTCGTTTATCTTAATACTTTTGGCAACTATGGCGGCGCAGCAATCGCTGCCTTGCGCAGCTTGCAAGCCGCCCGCTCACAAGGCATTGATACTACTCTTCTGGCAGGCTATCGTGTCGGCAAGGATGAAAATATACAGGAAGCATGGCCAGGCCTGAGCATTGCCAAAAAGGCAGTAATGACTGGCGAGATCTTATCATATCTTGTCCATGCTGCCGACAAAAAGCAGAAGTTTATCTTTTCTCCCGGCGCTATGGGCTTGCCAGTGGCGAGCCACCCCCTCGTGCGACAGGCAGATGTAATACATCTGCACTGGACTCACCAGGGTTTGCTGTCGCTACGAGGCATGGAAAAAATCTTTTCCATGGGCAAGCCCGTGGTAATCACGCTGCATGACCAGTGGTATATGACTGGCGGTTGCTACACCTTCTTGGATTGCGAAGGCTATCTTTATGGTTGCACTGATTGCCCTTTGCTCAAGAAAGGCTCTAAGCTTGCAAGCAAAATACTCGAGAAGAAAATAAAATTGTTTTCAAAATATAAAATCACGACTGTGGCCATTTCCCAATGGATGTTAGGTAATATCAAAAATAGCCCGGCGCTAAGAGACTCTAATGTACATTATATTCCCAATGCCATTGACACCAATGTATTCAGAGCAATGGACAGACACAAAGTCCTCGAAAAACTTGGGCTTGACCCAAAGAAAAAACGTATTGGTTTCGTAGCTGTAAATATTAATGACCCACACAAAGGTGCGAGCTATCTTTTACGGGCAGTAGAAAAATTGAGTAAAGTCTTAGATCCAGCTCTGTATGAACTTCTTGTGATTGGACGTAATGATTTTCACAGCAATCTTATGACGCAGCTAAATATCGTCAGCACAGGTTATGTTCAGCCAGATACTATGCCACTGTATTATAATGCTATGGATGTTTTTGTTTTACCAAGCATTACAGAAAACCTTCCTAATTCTATAATGGAAGCCCTATCTTGTGGCATCCCTGTGGTTGGGTTTGCAGTTGGAGGAGTACCTGATATGGTAAAACACAAAGAAAATGGCTATCTGTCAAAAGTAAAAGATGCCGACGACCTGGCGCAAGGTATTGAATGGATACTCAAACAGGCAGATTACCAGAGCCTTAAGCAAAAAGCTCGCGAGAGTGTGAAAGAAAAATTCTCTTACCCTGTCATTGGCAAAAAATTATTAGAGCTTTATCAAAACATTGTTTGAAATAATTGCATTGTCGATGGATGTTTTTAACTTTGTAAACAGGAATTAACTTAAAAAAAGCAGACCATGAAAAAATTAGGTTATTTACTATTGGCCTTTGTATTAATATTCTCATTTTCATGCAAGAAGCATAAAAAGGCAGCTGAGCAACAACAGCCAGCACAGGATACATTGGTTATGCAGCAGCCAGTATTGCCATTTGAGCAGGAAGTTACTACTGACTCCAATACCATTGACACAACTGCGGCTACAGACCAGGTTTTGACAGTTGATGAGCAGACCAATCAGATCACCCCAGTAAGTGATCAACAGGTACAGCAGAATCAAGGTAATATATACATCATCGTCGGTAGCTTCAAAAATTATCAGAATGCTGTTAAAACCAAAACATTCTTCAGTAAACTGGGCTACAATCCACAGATTCTGCCACAAGTAGCTGGCTACAATCGTGTTGCAGTAGAGTCTTTCACAGATTTGGCCCAGGCGCGCAATAGGCTCAAAGTGTTACGTAAAAAATTCAATCGAAAAGATTTCTGGCTTCTTTATACTAAATGATAAGACATTAAAAATGCGCAAATAATGGGCCCATCAAAACGCCTGGGCTCAGCATTGTGCACATTTGACAATGTTTGGCTATTATGAAACTTCTTGCTTACATATTTTTTATTGGTTTATTTCTGCTTCTTGGTGTTTGGCTTCTGCTACCTTATATTATGCGTTTTTTTCTCAAGCGTTTTGAGAAGAAGATGCGTGAATATCAGGGTATAGACCAGCAGGAAACTGATGAAGAACAAGAACAGTCAGTCGTAACGCCAAGGACTGACACTCAGGCAGAACAAACTGATTTTGAAGAATTAAATTAGTTGGTCGATATGAAAAAAATACTTATCGCTACTGTTTTGGCTATACTTATTGTCCTGGTTATTGGGTACGTAAAGGTACGGAAAAATGAACCTGGGCATATCTCTGCTGCCGTTAATGCTTTGCCTACGGATGTCGGTTTTTTTCTGGAAACAGGCAATCTGGACAAATTTATTTTAGAGTCTGAGCAACAGAGCAGTGTTTTCAAAGTATTGCTTTCCATTAAGCAGAAAACATTGGTTACATCATATTTTAATGCAGCTAAAAAATTATTGACTCATTATCCTCAGTTAGCCAAGAACATTGAGGGGCACAATGCTATCATAGCTTTTCGCCGACAGGGCAAAAAAGACATCGACGTTTTGCTTGTTCTGGAGACACGTTCATCTAGCGATAAAGAAAAACTTTCGAAATACATAGCACAAGTAGTTAAGAACGAAAACTTTAAGACAACCAAAACCCAGTATAACCAGGCATCTGTATATGTCTTGCAGCGGGGCGATACTATTCTTTATCTAAGTTTTGTCAAAGGATTGATGCTCTTGACCAGCTCAGAGTTATTTATACAAAGTTCTATCAGACAGCTTACTAATGGCACATCAATCAAGTCAGAACCAGAATTTCATGAGCTTTCGTCTGTTGCAGGTCGCAAGGATTTTGCCACACTTTTTATCAATTATTCATCTTTGTGGACTGTCTTTATTAATAATACCACATTATGGGCCAAGACGCGTCTGGCTGCTCTTAAAAACTTTGCTGATTGGACAGAGCTCGACCTTAAACCAGATGGAAATATTCTCCGTTTCTTTGGTTATACCTCGGTTGAAAAATCATCCAAGAAATATTTGAATATTTTCTATGGCCTCGACGGTGCTAAAATCGGAATAGATAAAATATTACCAAGTAGAACTATACAATATGTAACATTTGGATACAAAGATTTTAAGTCTTTTATCACGCATTACAATAATTTCCTGGTAGGTAGAAACATGAATGCCCTGTATCAACAGAAGCTCACTGATTTCAAAAAAAACTTTGGTTTTGATCCATCTGTTGATATGATTGGCTGCATTGGTCAGACAATAACTGTAGCCCACGTCCGTTACACAGCCTCCATATCTAGCACAGTATCATACCTAATAATTGAGCTTAGAAACAGATCATGTATTCAAAAGCTACTGAGACAATATGCTAAGGTTTATGCTCAAAACAATAACGAGACCTACGCAGACCCAATAGAAAAATATAAGGCAACTGGCGATGAAATTATCCCATTGCATAAGATTCCAGGAAAGCATTTCTTTGACCTTTTGTTTGGAGAGTTGTATAAGTTGCCAAGTCATCAATATTATTTTTATCTGGATAATTATCTGATAATGAGCTCTTCGATAGATAATCTCAAGCAATTTATAGATGCTTATTACAGTGGACACAAGCTCGAAGACGATAAAGATTACATAGAATTACGTAAGAATCTGACGCCCAAAGCTGCTATTACTTATTTTGTACGCACACCAGTCCGTAATCATTTATTAGACAATTACTTAAACGAATCCACCCTCAAGCTCATACGCAATAATCCTAAGGCTTTTTATGGTATCAATAATATAGCTTTGCAGTTTTATCCGCAGAACAATATGTTTATGACATTTCTTTACATAGACTACAAGCCTTACAAAAAAGCGCCTTCTTATGTGATATGGGACAGGAAGCTTCAGGCCAGTGTTTATACAAAACCGTTTATTTTTATCAATCATTACACGCACGAAAGAGAAATCTTTGTCGGCGATAATCAGGGCAATGTCTATTTGATAAACAGAGACGGAAAGGTTCTGTGGACAAGAAAACTCGATGGAGTAATAACCGGCAACATTTACATGATAGATTATTATCACAATGGTAAATACCAACTTTTGTTTAACACAAAGAATAAGATATACATTCTTGACCGTCTGGGGCGTAATGTAGAAAAATTTCCCATTACTCTTCCTGCTCCTGCTTCGGCGTCGATAAGTGTCTTTGATTATGACAAAGACGGTAATTATCGCATATTCGTTCCATGTATGGATGACAAAGTCTATTTATACACAAAGGAAGGAAAAATCAATCCAGGCTGGCTAATTACCAATACCTCAGCACCAGTTACCATGCCCATCGAACACTTCTTATACAAGGGCAAGGATTATATCGTCTTTGCTGATGATATTCACACATACATATTAAACCGCCGTGGTGAGACACGTATCCCAGTATCTCAAACATACGCCAAGGCACCGCACACAGGATTTTATCTCATACCACAGGGGCAAAATAGTAAAAAAACAATGTTCCTAACTACAACGAAGACAGGCAAATTAGTGTTTATTGACCTCAATGGCAAAGTTACTATTGTTGCTGCACCTGGTAAATTTTCCAGCGGTCATTATTTTATTTTGCAAGACTGGGATGGGAATGGTAGCTATGAATTTATTTATTTGCAAGGTAATAAAATGTACGTTTACGACCAGAAACTCAGTGCAGTGGGCGAGCCTATAACGTTTAACGGCAATGTGATTGAGCCACCTGTTGTTTACCGTTTTTCGGCCGATGACAATAGAATTGGCTTCATCACTTCATCAAATTTGATCTACTTGATTAATAACAAAGGTCAGGTATCGCAGGGCTTCCCAAAGGATGCTACAACAAGATTTACTATCACGCCGCTCTATCCAGGACAAGGGCTCAATATTCTAGTAGGTAGCAAGGATTTATTGCTAAATTACAAATACTAAACAGCGCATTTATACCACTGGATTCGGCAGGGTTATTTGTTTTATTGCTTCTATGGCATATTGGTCGGTCATTCCGGCAATATAATCACCCAGTATTCGCTTTATGTCGCTTTGTTCGTTGTGGTAGAAATCGTACATCTCCCTGAGGTAATGCCCAAAATGCTGAACGAGCTTTAGGCTGTGCTTGGTATAGCTCTCAGAGTCCCAGCCATGTTTATCGAAAAGGCCACCGAGATAATCGAAGATTGTTGTCAAGATTTTTTCTGCATAAGGAAAAGCTAGATGCTTATCGTTAAGATAAATATTTTTGTAATTAAAGCGCACAAGCTCGAGCATGCCTTCATGCCGTTCAGTCGATAGCTGTACATATTCTGAATCTTTGGAATTTTCTATAATGTCATTCACCAAGGTGTCTATAATGGCACTATTGATTCTGTTTTCTGCGATGTGGAATATTTTTTTTACTTTTTGTGGTATTTCGTCAAAATTTATAAATCCAGCTGTGATACCATCCTCCAAGTCTCGCCCCAGATATGCTATTTTGTCTGAAAAACGCACTACGCAACCTTCATAAGAAGATGGGACAACGCGTCGGCTGGTTATCTTGTCCAGGTCATTAGGCTGATCAGCTGGCTTGAGCTTTTGTTCATATCTTTCGCCATTGTGGGTGATGATTCCATCTTTTACTCCGAAAGTAAGGTTAAGTCCCTGCCCATTGTTTGCAAGGTATTCCACTACACGATAACTATGGATTTCGTGAATAAACGCACCATTACCACCCATAAGTTCATTCAAGATTGTTTCGCCATCGTGGCCAAAAGGCGCATGTCCCAAGTCATGTCCCAGTCCAATAGCAAAGGCCATTTCTACGTTCAGGTCCCAACCATAGAAATTTAGCCCTTTGCAGATAGTCTTGGCTATTGTAGCTACGTGCATGACATGCTCTATGCGTGTACAGATATGGTCGTTCTGGGGAGCATAAAATACTTGTGTCTTGTGCTTTAGCCGACGAAATGGCGCAGAATGTATTATGGCTGTCTGGTCGCGGAAGTATGCACCTCTGATGTCTTCTTGTTTTGGATAAGTGCGGGCTAAATATATTTCTTCGGGGAATGGATTTTTCATGATTATTACTTAATTAAATTTTATTGAAAAAAATACGAAAAATAGATATCTTTAACAAGTTACAAATATGAGGATATGAAGAAATTTTATATTGTACTATTACTATTGATATTGTTTATACGGGCTTTGCCTCAGAATGGCTTTCCATACATAAAAAATTATACAGCAAATGACTATTTAGCTCCGGGTCAGATATGGACTATAGGCCAGGGTAAAGATGGCTTGATGTATTTCGGTGGTGATTTGGGTCTATACATTTTTAATGGTGAGCAGTGGTACAAGTATAAATTTGAAAGTCCTAATGGTTTCCCAGTCCGTTCTCTTTTGATAGCAGGTGATACAATTTTTGTAGCGGGTCTTGGCGACTTTGGATATTTATTCCCCGATGGCAAGAGCTTTAATTATATATCTCTAGCGACGGAACTGGATTCCACGTATAGATTGAGCTTTACCAATGTATGGCGAGTTAAGAGAACAGGACAATTTATTTTGTTTCAGGCAGATACAATTATTTTTAGATATAATATTAACAACTATCATCTTGACAAACTTATTAGTGGTGAGCTTTATAGATTTTTGAATAAAGTAAATGGCAAAGTTTATTTTGCCTCCAAATCCAATATTTACGAGTATGACGGGAGATACAACAAGCTAAAAAAATACCCTAATGACGGCAATGAAATATTCAATTTCCTGCCTTACAGACCGGACACATTGATAATTTGTAATAGATCAAAGCTAAAATTCCTTAGTCTAAAGACTGGTAAAATTTTCCAGACTCCAGCGCTCATACAACTGAATAATTATTTCAAAGGCTTGTTTATTTATACAGCCAACTTCATATCTAACAAGAATTTATACGCATTTGGCACTATAGAAAAAGGGCTTTTCTTGGTGGACAAAAACCTTAAAATCTATTTGCATATTGACAAAAAAGACGGGATTTTATCGCATAGTGTGCTTTATACTTATCAAGACCAACAGGGCGACTTGTGGCTTGCGGGCAGCAATGGCATAAGTGTGCTGAACATGAGTTTGCCGTTTCAGATTTATGATAGCCGACAGGGACTGGATGGCAATCCTTATGATATAGCTCAGTACAAAGGCCATTTATTTGTGGCTACACATCTCAACCTTTATGAATATAATACCCAGAAAAATAAGTTTATCCCCATATATACTGATAAGGGAAAATATATTTTGCAGCCTTTTTATATCGACACTGTGCGTTTTTCAGACGGACGAACTTTTTTGTTAATCTCTTCGGCAGATGGCCTGTTTTACCTTGATAATAATAATGTAGCTAAAAAGTTGACCAAGGATGTCGCGTATTCGTTCAAATATTTTAGGAATTTTCCTGATACAATCTATTACACAACGGGTTATGAACTAAAAAAAATTATTTATCACAACGGGCATTTCAGTAAAGCAATACCTATGTATATCTTTAACTCTTTATATGTCGAAGGAGAACCACAGAATCATTATATCTGGCTTTTTGACGAGTATTCTACAAACGTGATACGTTTCGATGCTCTGACATATAAATTTAACAAATACAAAGCACCAGTAAAAATAAATCAGGGACAATATATTGACGATTCTCTTTACATCTTCACGTCTGAAAAAGGATTATATTCCTTTGATGGAATGCAAGGTCGTTTCTTGCAATCTTCCTTTATACTAAATAATTTTTTTGCAGATAAATATTTGAATGAAATTTTCCCCATAGGGCACAATCAGTATGTGACATATTCTTATAACAACCAGGTCTCCACCTTATACAGAGTTAAGGTGAATAACAATAAAATTGTAATAGATTCATCAATATTCAACATAGTTAAAACATTCTACAGAATCCGCGTAATAGGCAGAGATGTATGGATATTAACGTATAATGATTTTGTACGATATAACTTAAACTCGCCACCATTGCCTAAATATAGCCTATTCCCCAAAATTTTTAAAATTTACAAACCCAACGGCCATATAATTTATTCTTATCCACAGAAATTGAAGCATAGACTTGGAACTATAAAATATCCTGACAATTCAATTATTATAGAATTTGCTCTACCCAGTTACGTAGCTTCTGGCAGCCCGCAATTCTCTTATAGATTAGTCCATAATGGTTATGGCAAATGGAGTAGTTGGAGTAGTGAAAATAAAGTTCAGTTGCTGTCGCTTAGGGAAGGTAAATATACTTTTGAGCTCAGAGCACATGATGCCTTGGGTAGAGAAAGTAATACTGTATTTCTTAATTTTCGTATCAAACCGCCCTTTTACAGGTCATTGTTAGCATATTTAGTTTATTTACTATTATTTATAAGCATTTTAGCCTTATTCATAAAGATTCGGGACAAAAAACTGAAGCGGGATAAAATACGATTAAAAAATATTATTGCACAAAAAACTCATGAGTTGGAAAAACAAAGGCAACAGATACAAATACAGAACGAGAATATTCGTACCTTAAAAGATACCCTTCAACAACGTACTGAGCAGGTCAGCAGCCTGATTTCCAAGATTCAAATTGCTGATCAAAAAATTATTGTACAAAACAATCATATTGCCGATAGTATTGAATATGCCAAAAGAATACAGAAATCAATTCTCTCGAGAAATGAATATTTAAAACGCTATTTTAGAGAATGGTTTGTATTCTTCGAACCAAAAGAATTTGTCAGCGGTGACTTTTATTGGACAGAAAAAATTGATGCCAAACTATACATCGCTGTAGCAGACTGCACAGGTCATGCACTTCCTGGAGCTTTTCTCAGTGTCCTATCATATAGCCTGCTTAACCAAATTATTCTCAAGGGAGTTACTTCCACAGCAGATTTATTAGAAAAACTTAGAAATGAATTAATTAAAATTTTTACCCCAAGTCAGGATGACGATTTTATGAATCGTGAAGGTATGGACATAGCCCTTATTAGCATTGATCTAAAATCACATGAACTGGAGTTCTCTGGTGCTTATAATCCACTGGTGATAATCCACAGTTCTGGCGAACTAATTGAAATGAAAGGAGATAGAATGTACGTAGGATATATGCCAGAACTTAAGCACTTTACAGTACAGAAATACAAAATCCACAACGGCGATAAATTTTACATGTTTACCGACGGATATTATGATCAGATAAATTATAAAACAAATCATAAGTTTTACCGTAAAAATTTTTATGCACTTTTGCAAAAAATCGCCCCCCTACCAATGACTGAACAGTATCAGATACTAAAATCAGAGTTCTATAAATGGCGCGGAGATGCTCTTCAGGTGGATGACGTGTTAGTCATGGGCCTCAAACTTGACTTGAGCCTGCTCAAATAGTTTAGAAAAAATCTGGGATATCATAGCTATTGGGATAAAAATCGAGCCTCAGGGCTATAGAATTGCCCAGTTTGGTGAGCATTGGTATAGGCATGTTAATAGAGCGAAAATCAAATTTATATATTATGAACAATCGTTCGGTTATTCTAAAGCCCACAAAGGCCGTCATATTTAATCTAACAGTCTTGTACTGTGGAATATAATCACCACTAAGGCCACCGCCATATTTAATGTTCTTTTTTCGATTAAGCCCTGTTATGTCGGCCTGCAAATAATATCTATCTTTACTAAAACTCATCACAAAATCAGGCGAAAAACCAAACCGCTCCAGAGGATCTCTATAATAATAAGCCCCATGTAATATAAATACAGGTGGCAGTACAACAGACTGACTACCAAGAAAATATCCAGAATATGGGAGCAACCTAAGAGCAGAAAAGCCTATTTCATAAAAATCACTGTAAAGTATCAATCCTGCGGCTGCCTGCGGATAATAACGACTAAGCTGAGATTCGGCAAGGAACGGGTCTGTCTGTAAGCTATGTGTCTGCATTGCCCCAAAAAAATCTTGAAAAAGTCCTCCCGAAAGTCCAAAACCCAGATATGTATGAGATCGAGAGTCAAGCGTAACATCAAAAGCATAAGTTCCACCTATTTGTGTTTTGTGAAATATACCCACAGTCTTAGAGCTTATCTGAAAGCCCATACCCATGTGTTTGGCAAATTTTCCACTCATCCAGAATGTACCATAAGCAGGCGCTCCCGGGTAAATCCATTCTTTGTTGTAGAGTATGTTCAACGAGATGAAATTATTTCTGGACATGTAAGCAGGGTTAATCAAATTACGATTTTGCTCATAGTCCATGGAAAAGTCAGGGTCCTGACCAAATAAAGCTATGCTTGTTAGCACAATTAATATTGAGATAAAAAATTGTTTCATGTCTCTCAGATTTTTAATAGAGTATTGTAACATAGCCCTTGTAATGTTGTTTGTTGGCTACAGTTATTAAATACCAATATGTACCTGGCGGAAGCTTGTTGCCGTTTTTATCTTTGCCGTCCCATTGTTTTACGTCATTTGCCATAAAGTCTGCTACAACACGTCCATATTTGTCCCATATCTTGACTTCTACAGGTGCATCTTGTTCATAAATCTGGTTGTAAAAAGCACGGCGCAAATCCCACCTGTCATTAACCCCATCTCCATTGGGCGTAAAGACATCGGGTAATACGCTGCCCAATGTGTCAAGAACATATATTTGTGTGTTTGTTTTATAGGTGCAGCCCAGGGCATCCGTCACCATAAATTGGAGATTATACTTGCCTTGGTAATCTGATTCTACCTTTACAATGCTGTCTTGGTCAATTACATAATGCGTATCAGATGTCCAGTTGTATGTGTAATTGTTGTATGTGTAGTAGCTGGGCAGTTTAAGCCCCACTGCTTGTACTCTCAGCCTGTCGCGCCCTGGGTCTTTGGAATGCAAAATAAATTTCACCTTCCATTCCTGCCCCATACCACTGCTCGAGAGCGAAGACATCTTGCCATAGGGATGTAAAGTTGCAGTATAAAGCTGATAATGATACCAGTCGAGCAATTCATATTCTTCGACAAAATATTTGAATATGGCAAAAATACCGGATGTGCTCTGCGTTGTGTGTGTCATATACCACATAGTCAATGCTGATTCATCGTTCCAAAAATAAGGGTAAGTAGATTCGTCCTTGGCCGGGAAATGGGGAATATTAATCTTGGGTCTGCCATAAAAAAATGACGTATTAGGAAATACAGTGTCTTGGTTGGGCATTAGAGTAATAGAATCACCACGAGAATTGAAAAGCCGTATTTCTACGCCTTCGGCTACTGTTGAGCCCAGAAATGCCCAGAAAGTATAAGACGACTGAGCCAGAGACCAATAATGCTTGTCTGTTATAGGAATTGTTATTGTAGCTGTATCAGGCACCTGCTGCCCATAATTTGTGTAAAAAATATGATCATGCACTATTTTCTGATGTGCTATGATATAGTCATGTCCAACGTATAATTTGTGAGCGCTAAGTTTCTGTATATTTATCACCTTGGGATAAGACTGTATGGGATTGATAGAGACCTTAATAGTGAAAATATAATTATATGCAGCCCCAGTTTTTGTGTCCCTTATGCTTGTCAGTACTGTGTAAGTACCTGGATTATAATATTTATGATCTGTATAAAGCTGAGATGTCCTCTTTGTGCTGTTATCACCAAAATACCAGTAAACCAGGTAATTATGCTCACAGGTAGGTGGATGTGGTAATTTAAACTCAAAGTAAACATTGCCGTCATTGGAACAGTAAACATTGTTATCGCTCTGGTAAAGGCTGTTATTGACATAGAGCTTAATATCTTGCTCTTTGAATTCTTTGTCTAAGTATAGGACACTGACAGTATCAGATAGCACTGTATCAGGCAAATAAATATACACCCAGTAAAGACCAGGTTTTGTGATATGCGCATAAGCCTTGTTCCTCAGATCCGGAAACTTCTCATAATTCCTCAGCCATACAATAGAATCACTGCCGTAACTATAGTTTTGCAAATCAATGTAAAAATCTGGCAAATCACACATTAGCATTGTATCCTCTTTGATAATATTAGGGAACATATCGTAATAAACCCTGAAATAATGTTTCACTATGACAGAATCATGGTCCTGCGCATAATAAGCCTTGGCTGTTATCATATAATCACCTTTGCGGAAAAACACGTGCACCAGAGAATGATTTCCCCTGGTTGTCTTTCCTACAAAATGCCCATCAATATACCATCTGATAGTATCTGGCTCGAAGCCAACGCCATTTATTATCGAAAAAATGTATTTGTTTTTTTGGCTTGGGTCCTTTCGCCAATTAAAATCCATCCAGGGACGCCGAAAAACATAAGTCAATACCCCTCCTATTTGTTGCGATACTCTATCCGTTGAATATCTAAAAAATGTGTTCTTTGCGCTATCTGCCAAAGGATTATAAAGCACACCCAGAGTAGAATCTGCTGTACCATAGAAAGTTATTAACAAACTGGCATTGGGTGCAAAAAGTATTGATTTGGCATTGGACGGAAGGGAAATTTCGTCTATTTGCTCTGTCATGAGATTAATACGTTTTATCTTCCTCTCATCTGCAACGAAAAGATATGTATTGTTAGCCAGCGTCGTTTTGCCAGAAATTATGTTATATTTCTTATAGCTCTGCACTTGTCGGGTAGAACTGAGACGAAAGTCATAGGTACCGCTCGAGCTAAGTATAATCAGATGTTTCATATTCTGCGAAAGAAGAAAGCTCTGCACAGGGAACAAAAAGTTCTGCCCCCAGATAGTGTAATGGACCGTATCAACACTGGACATACCCCAAGCATCAAATTTTATAAAATAAAACGTGAAATCTATAGCAGCATTTTGGTTCTTGACATTGACAAAGCTCAGCAAAAAATGAGATGTGTCTGTGTAAACAATACTGACAGGACTGCTCACAGAGTCAAAGGTAATAGTGTCCAGTACAGTAGTATCATCGAATTGGTATATCCTGAGTGTGTCAAATGTGCTACGCGAAAAAGCATAAAGCGTCTGCAAAGTATCTTGCTTCACACAGGCAAGTTTTATATAATCAATTGGACTGGTTTCCAGATGAAAAGACCTGACAAGACCATGCGAAAGACTGTCGAGAAAATAAACATTGCTCGAATCGCTCAACACGAGCCGGTGATTTTCCTGTGCATTGGCATAATAAGTCTTGTTCAAAGTGGCCACAATGTCATTATTACTGGCATTGATAAGGTAACGCCCATAAGATACAAATTGGTAATTATGAAGATAATACGGCTGAGCCGACAGATTTACCCACATTATTAATATTGCCAGAAATAGTGTGAATTTTTTCATACTCGGATTTTTTTCTTATTGCGAAGATATTATTTTAACGAACAAACTACTGATAATATGCTACTCATATTATTGTTTTTACTTCTGTTCGCTCCTCGGCAAAGTTTGCCTGTTGCAGACCTGAATTTTATAATGGTCAAGCAAGTTTATTCCAGCTTTGTCAAAGATAATCAGATTTTTGTTAAAAATGCAGGTCTATGGGCTGAGCATGGTGATATGGCTTTGATTAGTCTGAAGTATGTACAGCCTTACACACATTTGCTCGTGGACACGCAGCTGTTTTCGGTCTTCACATCAAATGGACAGGCCCATCTGGTTAATAATCAGATAGTACTGAACAAGCCTGCTAATTTTTTGCTTTTCCTGGTCAAAGACAGCCTAATGGTGGACGTTTACACCCAAAAGGGCAAAAACAGACTGGCACTGGTCAGGCACAGGAAACAGACACAGCCAATCGTCTTTGAGAATAAGTCAGGTCAGAGAATAACAACACTGGTCATACGACAACCAAGTCGCCACGTCTCTATTCTCGCACAAGAGCAAAAGACCTTCGCACACATCGGACATTTTTATTTTCTAATCAACAGAAAGACAAATCTGCAATTACAAATTTTCTCTCTTTCTCAGCATCTTGCACTGGGTAAAACCATTGTTTTCTATCCTCATGGCACTGAAGCGAAAAATCTCAATTCTTATGTTCGCCTGCTTGAAAATGAACTTATAATCAACTCAGACACATTCTGGACTTCTGTTCCAGATACGGCTCTGGTCAATTATGCACAGCTGGACACCACTGCCCGGCTAATGATGAAATATGCTACAAAAGATAATTTTACTCATACACAGCTGTATCCATGTGCCAAATGCCTGCTTCGCTATAGTGCTGCCAAAGATTTACTTCGAGCATCAGAGCAGTTCCGGGACTCAGGCTATAGAATCGTGCTTTTTGATTGCTATCGTCCCTTGAGCATACAACGCAAGATGTGGCAAAGCGTCCACAATATCAATTATGTAGCGCCGCCGTCTAAAAAATCTTCTCACAACCGTGGCGCTGCTGTGGACATAACGCTATGCACCCCATCTGGTCGTCTGCTCGACATGGGTACACCTATAGATTTCTTCGGACCACAAGCTGGCAATGACTACGCGGGACTGACTTACGAACAAAAAGCTAATAGGCGCTTGCTGCAAAGCGTCTTGCAAGAGCATAATTTTTTACCCATAAGGACAGAATGGTGGCATTTTTATCATGCACCGTCAGTAAGGCTCGCTGCTTTGGATATACCCCTGCCTTGTCCCAGAAAAGAATAAATCAACAACTCACAGGGTCAGTCATTAATATGATTGGGGTCAATGCGATCTTCGATGATAAAAGAGCGTGGGAAATCCTGCTTGATAAGGAACAGCAGACGCTCAGCTGACTTTCTGGATGTAAAATTTCCAGCCTTTACCTTGAAATATGGCTGCTCGAAAAAGATGTAAACAGGAATATCTGGATATTGACCTGCAAATTGGCTTTTAATTTTCTCTGCTTGCTGACGACCACTCTTGCCAATGCCAAAGTATAATTGTACCCTCCAGCCCTGTAAAGGCTTCTTGTACAGATAATTGACATAACCCTTTATTATATCAGGCAGACGAGAATCACTGGTTATAATGACCCTGGCTTCTGCACTCTGGTTCGGGAACAGTCCCAGCTCAGAAAAATCATAGGTCGAACGCGCTACCTGCGAAAAACCAAATACTGATATTAAGCTGATGGCCAGCAGAATAATATATTTTCTCATTTCCGTCTGTATTTGAAATACAATTCTTTGTGAAAATTAACATTGGTATGCAAAAATAAAATTTTTGCTCTTGTTCTGCCCTCGAGGATAAGTTTTGTGGAATCCTGACTAAGCATAGCCAGCAGAGCACCCGTAGAAGTGCGTATATGCTCGAGAGGATGCAGATCAACAGTTACAGTATAATATTTTTTTGAAAAAGGTTTGAGCTTTATCTCTGGCTCATAAACAATATCATTGAATTTGTATCTATCCACAGACACATCCATTGCGAATCGTGATAAGGTGATAGTCAGAGGATAAGGATTGCTTATCATAAGGTCCAGAACTATACCCTGGTGCGTAACTCGAATATTGTCAACCTTTTGCAGCTCCACAGAATGGCAACTCGTCAAAAATATTGTCAAAAGAAAAATGTAAAAAATTTTTATCTTTGGCTTCACTATCAAATGCTTATTTATTTACAAAAATAAAATTTTTCTTGTTATGGAACAAAAAAAGAAATTCACTGAGCTATGGGAATTAGGCGAATTCCGACTCATTGACTTACTTACAGAAAACAATAAAATACGTAATAAATCAACCCTGATGGGCATTGGTGATGATGCTGCTGTAATCAGATATGACGGACAAAAAACTACTGTTATTACCACAGACCTGCTCGTCGAAGGCATACATTTTGACCTTGCCTACACTCCACTTAAATACCTGGGATACAAAGCAGTAATAGTCAATCTATCAGATGTTTATGCCATGAATGCCCTGCCACGGCAGATAACCTTTTCTTTTGCCGTGTCCAACAAATTCACTTATGAAGCTCTAAAAGAAATATACGAAGGCATTTACCAGGCATGCGAGCAATATAATGTTGACCTAGTGGGTGGAGATTCTACATCATCTCGCAAAGGGCTGTTTATCAGCGTAACGGCTATAGGAGAAGCACAGGAAAAAGAACTCACTTTCCGCAGTGGGGCAAAACCAGGAGACCTTATCTGCGTATCTGGCGATTTGGGCGGCGCATACATGGGTTTGCTGCTGCTCGAGCGTGAAAAAAAGATTATCAAACAAAACCCACAGGTGCAGCCAGATTGGGAAGGAAAAGATTACATTCTGCGCCGCCAGCTACGACCAGAAGCACGAGGAGACATCATAGAGCTCTTGCACGACAAAAACATTGTACCTAATGCAATGATTGATATATCAGACGGACTTTCGTCAGAGATACTACATATATGCCAAAGGTCTGGCGTAGGCGCCAAAATTCTCGAAGAACGTCTGCCCATACACGAGCAAACCAAAGAAATGGCACTGGAAATGAATCTCGACCCGACCATTCCTGCAATCAATGGCGGTGAAGATTACGAATTGCTTTTTACTTTGCCAGTGGATGAATTTGCAAAAATAAAAGACTATCCTGATATTCACGTTATTGGAAACATCACAGACAAGCCGACAGAAGTGAATTTGATAATGCGCGATGGCACGCCTATTCCTATTACTGCTCAAGGCTGGAATTCTTACGACGAGCGACCCTTCGAAGAATAGCAGGAATAAAGCAAAAAATTACTTATCATAAAAGTTTATAGTCTGCACCAGGCTTGAGTAAACATCAGACAGACCTATTATTTTGGTTATTATGAGTCTGGTCCATGATGGCATGTGTATTATTTTGCCAATTATTCTGTCTCTTGGCAGAGGTCCCCAAGCACGACTATCCATAGGTGTATAAAGATTTTTGCTTAATACAAAGTAATAATTCTTTTTGAATGTGTAATACTCTATTTTCTTGCGTTTTACAAAGAATTCTTTCCCATGCTTAGCTATTACAACATGTTCATATTTTTTTATCAAAGGGGAATAAAGTAAAAACGTGTAATCATTTAGCTTCAGATGTAACCCCCTGTGAGGTATAATGAATTTACCAAAATTATCTTTGTTCCATGGGATCTGTCTATTATACGGATAAATCGTTGAGTCAAACATATATGGTGGTTGACTGACAGGCTGTAAGAATAATTTTTTCTGCAGATGGTGATAATCTTTGAAACTGAGGTAAGTAAATGATACTGGGAACTGGTCTAAACTTATTTTTTTACTGTTAGACAGATCTATCATGAAAAGAGTGTAAAAACGTTCGGAAATATTTTGAGAATTTACATAAGGCTCAGAACCAATAATAAAAACAGTATCACCTGGGAGTCCAATGACTACAAGCCCGGAAATTTTCTGGTTCTGAGCAGATAACACTGCACAACGATCAAACCTCTTTAGCTTAGCTTTTCTCAGAATTACTTGACCATTGGACAGGTTGAAGTCAAAGAGAAATCGCAGAAAGGCAACAAAGGCAATACTAATCCCAACGACTATGGCTATATCTTTAAAAATTTTCTCAACGGAAAGCTTACTCATTATCAAGTGGCTTCAATTCAAAAGGCAGATCAACAATTTCGCTAAAATCCTCACCAGCAATCATCATGTCCTCATCATAAGGGTCATAATACCAAAGAATACGAATATCTGAGCCAGAACGTCTGGCAGCTTCGAGCATCTGTAGAATTGATATGATAATTTTTGATGAGGCCGTATTATAATAGACGATGTTAAAAGTAAAGGTTACTTTCGGTGGCAAATCATCTAAATACTCCTTAAGCTTATTGATGATAGGCTCATAAAACTGATAGGCATCCTCAGGGCACGCTTGCCCCCAAAACATAATCTCACCACTCTCAGGCTTTATAACAAATCCAGGAGTTGATTCACCTTCAGGTATATATAGCTTTTCCATGATTAACCCTTGCTTAATCTGTCTGCATGCCCAAAATTACTAAATAATCTTTTATCTAACAAACACGAATTTTTCGTCCGTTGACTGGGCTGGATCAAATTTGTAGCCTTCCAAATCAAAGCTTTTCATGCCCTGTGGATCAGTAATGCGATTTTTAATAACAAAACGGCTCATCAGACCACGGGCTTTTTTCGCATAAAAACTAACTACCCTCTGCTTGCCATTTTTGTTTTCTTTAAACACTGGTGTAATAATTTTAGCATTTAATTTATCGGGCTTTATTGCCTTGAAATACTCATTAGACGCAAGGTTTACAAGTATATTTGTATGGGCAATATTTAATGCTTCATTAAGCGCCTCGGTAATAATATCTCCCCAAAAGAAATATAAATTTTTACCCCGAGACGTAACAAGCCTTGTGCCCATAGGCAGACGATATGGCTGAATCAAGTCCAAAGGACGCAAAAGTCCATAAAGGCCTGATATTATTCTTAAATGCTCCTGTGCAAAATCAAAGTCTTCAGCAGTAAAGGACTGAGCATCAATACCATTATAAACATCACCATTAAAAATGAGAATAGCTTGCTTGGCATTATCCAAAGAAAAAGGTGGACTCCATTTCTGATAGCGCTCAAGATTTAACTCTGAGAGTCCATAGCTTATGTTAAGCAGCTTGATAAGGTCTTCTATGCTTTTTTTCTTTAATATATCCACTAAAATTCTAGAATGATCCAGGAGCTGCGGCTGGGTGTATCTATTGAAAACAGTAGTGGTCTGTGTATCAAGTTTCTTTGCAGGTGAAATAACTAAAAGCATAGCCGTCTTTTTTTAAGATTGATTTGGTTCTTTTTTCTTGTGCCTGAGCCTGGATGGGAAGAACTGACCTAAACGATATTCTATGTATAGATTAATAAAAAAATTCTGTTTCTTATTGTAAATCAGCCGAATCGGGATTAAATAAGCACTAAAAGTCGCTCCCAACTCTAATGCACTCAGACCTCTATCGGTCTTAGAATGCTCAAAACTTATGCCAATTTTCCCATAGCCGCCTATGTTAGGTTTCACCTCGTCAAGGCCCTTGTAAAAGGGGGCCATGTTGAGAATTTGTTGCAGAAGCAAGTCGTCAGAGAATTTAGTCTCATAAGTATAAGTGCCTGTTTTGTCAATTACGTTATAATAAACAGGTTTTGAAAAGCCAATACTAGGGCCTATTGAGCTTATCAGTCGTATTTCAATACTTTTACTGTCCTTTTTCTCAACTATAATTTTTTGGTGTCCATAGCCAAGTCGCAGATCAAAAAAATCATTTACTTTGCCAAAATATATGTTTTCGGGCGTGATATAATAAGGATTAGAAAATTTAATTGTCCTTGGGTCTTTGATAGTTGTAATCTCTATATCATAGAATCTTCGGTTATATCTATCGATAAAAAATCCTTTCCTATAATTCAGACCAAACCCATTCGTATTAATCCTTGCCCCCAGAGAATAAAAATCCATGAAAGAACGCTGGAAATCCAAAGGCTGAGACCAACCCACTGCCAAGTATAATAATGTAGCTACAAAAAATATTATTTTCTTAGACATAACAGATAATATTGCTTTTTGACAAGATAAAAAAAGGACAAAATATGGTCAAAAACCCAGACCATATTTTGTCCTCTGTAAATAAAACAAACTCCAGTTTCAATGAGCTGTATTAGTATGATTACTAGTAACTTGAGTTGTTTGTACAGAGCTATATGCAGGACATGGCTTGCTTTTGCTCAGAAAGCAAGATGATGCGCCAATAGCTATTGTGACCAAAAAGAGTAAAACAAAAAGTATTTTTTTCATTGTCCTCGGTTTTAACGTTTAAATTCAGTTTAGTTAACGTAAATATACAAAAAAAATTTTATTCTGTGTAGTATTTAATTCTCTGAGAAATGGCTCTCTGGCAAACTTTACAGAATGGATAAGCAAGCGAGCGCATAATACAATTTTGCATCGGACGATAAATACCATGAGCAACATAACCACCACCCTCAAAAGCTCCAACAACATGAGCATATTTTGGCGTTGACGGCGTAGGAATAGGTACGGTATCAGAGACCATGTCCTTCCACTTGCTGGAAAAATTAACTAAGGTCGTGATGTTAGGCTCCCAGGGCTCCTTCTTCAAATCATAAAAATCTTGTACTGCAACGTCTGATGTCCAGTATTCATCAGCCAATCCGCCAAAAGCATGTCCAAACTCGTGAACAAAGACCTTGTCTGATAATGGATTTTTAGCAGCAGTAAGATTGATGTAATTGTAAAATCCACCACCGCCATACTTTGAAGTATTCACGAGGACAATAATCTCGTCATAAGGCACTACGGAAGCTATATCTTTGACATCCTTGTAATCTTCTGTAGTCAAGTAACGTTCTGTACCAAAAGTATAAAAGTGGGAATTTAGAACAGTGTTTCGCCAGATATTTTGCCCAGGAATGTCTGTTCCACTGTCCTGCGACGGCGAGAATACTATGCGTACATTAAACTTATCTTTGTTGTCCTTGAATGGCTCATAAGAAAAAAGTACATTCATAAAGTGCCGCGCATCTTTTTCAAAGTCTTTTTGCTCTTTTTTGGTGTAGCCATCTCCAATGATAACCAGATCAACTTTCTGATTTATTGGCCCATTAATCATCAAGTCTTTTGATTCATAATGATATTTTTCGTGGGAAATGAAAAAATCT